>CASFSH010000061.1 GCA_949297205.1 uncultured Bacillota bacterium
GTATCATAATAAAACTGAAAAAGGTCTGACGGCTCCCATGAAAACAATTCATTTTTCCCTGAAACAAATCCGCATACCTTATCCCGGTTTGGGAGAGTATCAAGCATTTTGCTGTAGATGTCCAAATCTTCTGCAGACACAAAGTCTAAAATCAGTACCATGTCAATATCGCTTTGGTCTGTCGCCTCACCGCGTCCATAGCTTCCCTGGAGTCCCAAAAACCAAATTCTGCCAAAAAACCGTTTCTCCACCTCATTAATATACTCTTTCATCCATCTATCAACCGAAAAACTCATATTTTGTACCTTTCCATATTAACATACACACTTAATTTCACTTTCTTTTTTTCGAAATAAATAAAACAATGCCGATAATTAATATTATAAAAATAATTATAATTATCAAAAATATATTTACATTTCCTTTTACATAAATATCTGTGGGTGCATCAGCGCCGCCTATAACAGATGTTTCTTCCGAAGATGTGTTTTGTTTTGCATTTTCCTCTTCATTTTGCTTTATTTGCGCCTCTTCATACTGTCCGTCATTCAAATACTGCTCAAAACGTTCCCACATATCTCCCTGTGCACCTTTTAATTCCAGTTTCCCATCTTCATTAATTGTTGTTTCAAATATATATGTAGGATTATTCTCATCATAATAGGCGAACAAATAAACATCCCCTGTCTTTATTTCAAAATCACCCACTGCAAAAGGATCACTGTAAATAACTTTTGTACCGGTATTTACATTCCCCTTTAATACTTTTACGGGAGATATTTCAATATCATTTTTTTCATTATTCAAATGGTACGCTTCCACTTTTGCAAAGAAAACCTGAGATTCCTCTGATGACAGTAAATCCTCCGGCACACTTCCGGCAAATACTGAAATATTTAACAATGCAATTAATACAATTATAATTAAAGCTGTAATCTTTTTCATATAAATCCTCCTGTTACATATTATTGCTTATTTTAGTTTTCCGTAAATACACAAATTGTATATTTTATCATTCTTTGTAACAGCCTGTTCCATTAAACCCTCAAGTTTAAATCCATTTTTCTCCAAAACCCGTCTTGATGCAAAATTAGGTTCATAAACATATCCTGTAATTCTTAAAATATCTAAAGAACTGAAAGCAATCTCACACATTTGTCTTACTGCTTCTGTAGCAACACCTTTTGACCATTCTTCAGTCAACAACATATAACCTATCTCGGCATCTTTATAATACACATCCGTTTTTGGTTCAACAGAAATACTTCCCACTGGAATCCCGTCTGTTACAATTATACGAAAGACACTGTCAACGCCATCATGTTCTTTCACCATATTAAGCCACCAGTCAGCCGCCTCATCCGTATATGGAAAAGGCAGTCTGTTTGCTAAATACGTTCTGTCAACTTCATTACAAATTTTTATTAAGCTTTCCTTATCCTCAAATGACCATTTTTTTAATTCTATATTCAAATCCAACACCTCTCAATACGTATCGTGTTTATTTCGTTTTATAGGCAATACCTCACCAGCTCATCAATCGTATTCTTATCGGAGAAATCAAACTTTCCGCCATAGTTTTCTATAACGGCCCTGTCAGATTCGGTTCGTTCCTGTTCAGGTTTCTTTGAAAGCATTGTTTTCATAAGCCACATCATACACTGATGAATAAAAGACATTTTTTCATAATTCATGCCGCCCCTGAAGTGAAAAAATATTATTTTAGAAAACATCTCCTCCGACATTTGCTTTTTTGCAGATGAAAGGATATTTTTCACATTTTCCAAATCCTTTGTATCAGCTACTCCCACCGTAAAAACAACAATTTTTTTACCTTTAATTTTATCATAATTTTTCACAAGAAATTTTATTCCGTTTATTTTACCGGCATACAAGCCTCCTCCGAAAATTACAGTTTTATAATCCGTACCAAAATCATATTTATCAGCCTGCATACAATTGCAATTAAGTTTTTCCGCTATCCATTCAGCATATTTTTTTGTGAATCCATATTCAGACTTATATATGACAACCTCATCTTTATTCATAACAATATCACCTTCCGAAATTTTTATTGTTTTATGCATATAGTTTTATTTTCTTCTGTCTTCTCTTATAAAAGGTTCTTTAACAATATTATCTGTAATAATTGTATACTTTTCCGGATGTCTGTATGCATTAGCGTGTACTTCACGTTTTCTGTATTCTCTCAACTGTTCAAGGTCAAGCTGTGCAATATATATTCCATCCTGTCCGGGTGCGTTTAAAATACAAGTATCCCGGGAACCTTCCATATCAGGTAAATATGCTACACCGTCAAACACGGTTGAACCCCCGTTACAATCCGGCACTGTTTCAGGATAATTACAGGTTGCAATTGCCATCATATTTTCAAAAGCTCTTGCCCTTAATTGAGAAAGACGGTTTATTTCCATTGGACAGGCATTAGGCACAATTACAAGTTCCGCACCTTTTAACATAAGTATTCTTGCACTCTCGGGGAATTCCCTGTCATAGCATATCATTGCACCCACCCGGATTTTTCCGCAGGCAGTATCAATCGTTTCAACATAAAAATCGTTTCCCGAAGTAAGATTTTTTTCCACATCAAAATCACAGGTATGTACTTTTGCATATGTAAATAACCTTTTCCCGGTTCTGTCAAACAAAGTCACCGAATTTCTCGGTCCGTTTTTATATTTTTCAAGAAAGGTAACTGCAATTGCCATTTCAAGTTCACCTGCAAGTTTTTTAAATGATTCAATAAAACTACTGTCAGCTTCTATAGCATCATTTATCCACACTTCCGGGCTGCGGCTGTATATATCATACCCATTACTCCACATTTCAGGGAACACTGCAATATCTGCACCCTGCTTTTTTGCCTCAGTACATGCCCATATTCCCTTTTTTAAATTTTTCTCCAAACTTCCTTCAGGCTTTATTTGAAGCAGCGCTATCTTTAACTTTTTCATTTTCAGCCTCCCACATAAATTCATAACAACAAATTACATACCAAAATTCCCAACGCTTAATTATATAAACGAATACTAACTGAATTATCTTTATACTGTTTTTTCTCTAATTTTTTTGAGATGTCCGTTCATGGCGCAGCACTGCATACTGATATGTATTTTCATATTTCGGTGTACCGTCCGAATTGTTGACAAAAGATATAAATTCCTTGAACAAACCTTCTTTTCTCATTCCGAGTTTTTCACATAATTTCTGCGAATTAAAATTATAATCTTCAACATATGCATAAATCCTTCTTGCATTTTTTTCATAGAATAAATAATCAATATATGCCGACGATGCTTCAAATGCATATCCTTTTTTCCCGAACCGTTCAAGAAAATTCCAGCATACACTGTACGTATCAGGCTCTTCTTTCAATGAAAATACAGTTCCTATAAATTCTTTTGTATCGGAAAGTATTACCGCAAGTTCCGTTCCATCATCTATTTTACTTTTTTTCAGCACTTCTTTATATGCTTCTTCCATACTTTCCACTTTTTCACTTTCATAACAATTAACCCTTGGATTTGCCAAAAGTTCATATAAACCTTGTGTATCATTTTCACAAAAATTTCTTAAAATCAATCTTTCTGTTTCAATTCTTATCATATATTTACCTCTTTTTTCATATTGTTCATTTTACTCTGATTATAACATGAACACCGAAAAAATACAATATTCATATAGAATATTTATCCGGTGTTCATGATTTTTAACTATTTGGTTTTAAGACGCGTCCCTTAATATTGCACCGTCAGTATCTGTATTTTGTTCAAGATAAAATTCAGATGAACTAAGAGATGCCGTATATTTCCTTACTGCATCATTTTCTTCACTGCAAGTTATATAAATAGTACCGAAATGTGTTGGATTTTTACTGTCATTTACTGTAAAATAAATTTCAGCCTGCGAAACAATACTGCCGTTTTCGTCCAACGGAGACCAATATAAAGCGTTTCCTTCTTTCAAAATGATTTCATTGTCTGAATTACTTTGATTATTATCCCAATCAACCAACATACTTTCCCCACAAACCGCATTAATTTGTTTATATTCCATATCAAATTCAAAACGGAATACCGGAATACGCGAACTTAACAGAGGGCTGTATATCCATTCTGCGGTTCCCATAGTTCCCTCCGGCACAAGGCTGTAAATGCTCCATAAGAATGTGCCCATCTCTTTATTATTTTTTAACTCTGCAAGAAGTAAATTGTTATCCGCTTTAATCAAACACAAATCATTTTCTAAAGGCTGATACTTTAGATCTTTATAATTTTTTCTGATACTTTTAATTTTATCAATATCAAAAGAATACAATTCCTCCCACTCTTCATCGGTATATGGAAACTCCTCCCATTTCCATGTTATGTCATTTATTTCTCTTTTTTCTCCTGTAACACGGTGCTCCAAAATAAATGATTTATCACCTATAATATATCTGTATCTCGTATCTCCTCCGGGATATACCGAACTTAACGGATTCATATACAGACATTGGTATGATACGAATGTCATTCCAGAAAGTTTAGAAAAATCAGACAAGTTTGCAGAAACATTTGTTAAAAAACTCACCTTAATTACATATTTACCTTCAGGACCTTCAATATAATATACTGCTTCTTCTTTTTTGTCTTTATTTTTATGCGTTAGTGTCAGATGAAATTTTTTGTCACCGTTTTTTTGTAATGTATAGTTTTTTCTTTCGATCTGTGTTGATCCGTTGTTGTTTTTATAATAATCCTCTCCGATAACCAAAGTGTCGGTATCCCAATTCGGCTCAATTATCAATTCCGCAGAATTTTCGATTTCGGCACAAGGCAAATCATTATAGTCAAAATCAAAGCTATCGGGATAGAATACCGGCACAACCGTACTTTGTCCCATATCTGTCACAACATTGCAGGTAACATACTGCATTTTTTCTAATTCAAACAGCCATCTGATAGACGTATCACCCTCATTTTCACTGTATCCGTAGCTTAAAAAAACACTGCCGTCATTTGTTGAAATAACATAATAAAACACACCGTTTTCACTGTTTTCAACATCAAGTCTCCATGCTTCTTTGGTATTCTTACGAATATTATCGGGACTGTATTGACCATTTAACCATCCGCTGTCATCATATATAAAATATTTATCAAAATTTTCATAAGACAAAACTACATTTTGAAACTTCCCCTGTTCCGATACCCAATATTCCTGACTGCTGTCTTGCAGTACATCCCTGGCAACTCTTAATCCGTATTCTTTTGTAAGGTTATAAAAAGGTGCGTTTTGTTCTGTATAAACAAATGAATATCTTCCGTCGTCATAGATGACCTCATTTACACTGTAGTAATTAGGGAACGGATCCAAAACAGCTTTATTTTCATCAGGTGGATTTGTCAGAAAGCATACACAAACGGCAGAACATACAACAATGCCTGCAATAACAATCCAAAAAGAAGGTTTTTTATAATTCAAAATACTTTTTACTCGTTTTTTTACATCACTTTCACCAAAGGCCAGCGGACATGCGGTAATTTTTCTTCGGTTTGCACTATAGGATAAAAGTGAACTTGAATAATCCGCTCTTTGTATATTATCAAATTTTTTTATTACCTCTTCATCACATGCAAGTTCAATGTCCCTGCAAAGCAAAGCATATCCTATCCACATAAGCGGATTAAACCAATAAATGCAAAGCAGCAAAAATCCAAACGGTTTCCACCAATGATCTCTTCTTTTAATATGCATCTGTTCATGGGCAATTATGTGGTTTATACTCTCATTATTAATATTAAACGGAAGATATATCTTAGGTTTTATAATGCCAAGCACAAAAGGAGAGCCCACTCCATCGCTCTGATATATGTTATCCTTTAGCAAAACTGCAGTGTCAACTGATTTTCGAATACGTAAACAGCTTATCAGCATATACAATAGCATAACAAATATTCCGCCCACCCAGACGGTAGTGAATAATGAAATATAAATGTTTAGCATATTTATGCCGGGAGCGACTGCCTGTTGTGCTGTTTCAGCTATAATAGGATTTATTGCGGTATTTACGGCATTAATCCCTGTATGTACTGCATCATATGGATTGCTTATTATATCCGGACTAACTGTTTCTGTTTTCGGTATCATGCTCAACACGCTTTCAATTGAAAAAGGGCATACAAGCCTTATAGCAACAATTCCCCAAAGAATCATATACATCCATTTAGGTGCTTTTTTAAAAATAACTCTTAATATAAATATCACACATATCAGCCAGCTTGCGGATATACTCATATTAAGTATCTTTAAAAACAATTCATTCATTATGTATCACCCTTTCTGAATTGATCTATCATGTGCTGAAGTTCGTCAATTTCTTTTTCTGTTATTTTCTTATTTTTTGCAAATGCTGCAATAAATGCAGGAAAGGAATCTTCAAATTTCTTTTCTACAAGTTCATCAATTTCTGCTGCCTGTACCTGTTCTTTACTCACCAGCGATGTTACAACGGTGTTTTCATTTTTTAACACACCTCGCTCTGATAAACGTTTTATCACCGTATATGTTGTTGTAGGCTTCCATCCCAATTTCTCTTTGCATAACTTTACAAGCTCACTGCTTTTAATGGGTTCATTCTCCCATAAAATCAAACAAAATCTGTATTCGCTTTCAAAAATTTTTGGTGTTTCCATAATTTTTCTCCTTTCTCTAATGTATTAGAGTACATTTTTAGTCTAACAT
>CASFSH010000062.1 GCA_949297205.1 uncultured Bacillota bacterium
AGACAAACCGACAATTACATGGAATTGGTTGACATAAAGACTGTTTCAAAAGATTTATCTCTGGGAACAAGCGCGTCGGTAAATACTGAATTTACTATTCCGGATGACGGAGCATATAAAATTACATGTAATGTATGGGATTCTCTTACAAACATGAACAAATTGTTCTCGCAGACAATAAATTAAATATTTTCCCTTAAAAAAGATACAGAAAGGAATTTGTAAATGATAAAAAGGAAAATACTTGCCGGATTGTTGTGCGGTTTACTTATGATAAACTGCAGTGTAAATGCAGAATTGGTAGACAGTATATCCGCAGGGGATGGATATATAACACTGACAGGAAGTGTGGAAAATTTCACACCGGAACAGTTAGTGACTATTTTATTGATGAAGAATGATAAAAATACAAATGACCTTATAAATAATGACAAAGCTATAAACGTTATATCGGATGCTGCTGCCATTATGCTTGATGACGAAGGAAATTACACATACACAATGCCTTATTCAAATTCCGACGGATCAATATTTGTAAAAAGCGGAAGCAGGGAGCAGACAATAGACATTAATGATTATAAAGAAGACGGAATAACCGTTTACCTTTCACCCAACGGCTCGGATTCTGCTCCCGGTACCGCTCAAGATCCGCTTAAAACCTTTGACGCGGCAAGATTGAAGGTACGTCAGATCAAAAAAGAAAATCCTGATACGGCGATTACTGTATATTTTATGCCGGGAGAATACAGGATAAGCGATACGGTCGCATTTACCAAAGAGGATTCGGCAACGGCAAGGGCGCCTATAACATACAAGGCTCTTGAAGAGGGTACCGTTAAACTGAAAGGTTCAATTGAAATACCCACAACCGATTTAAAAAAGGTTACCGATCCGGACGTTATATCCCGTCTTCCCATATCGGCACAGGATAAAGTGTATTGTGTTGATCTTGCTGATTATTCCATAACCGATGCGCAGGTACAGTTAAGATCAACGTGGGGAGAATCAATTGACGATACTATTACCTCTCCGGCACCTTTAGGGCTGTATTTAAACGGACAAAAACAAAATATCGCGCGCTGGCCGAACGTTGGATATAACGATTTTAAGGATAAAGACGGAAATACCCAGATCATAAATTCGGGAGCAAGCTGGTCATACAGCCCCGATTCGCCTGAAAGGCCGTTTGAAGAGGTTGGCGCGAAATTCAGCTTCGATGATGTTAATCCATTAAGATGGACCGAAGCGGATTATATGTTTATTGAAGGCTTTCTTGCAACAAGCTATGACGGCAGCTGGAGAAGGGTAAAGGAGATAGATACCGAAAATAAAACCATAGAGCTTGAAAACGGTGTTGTTACAGCTCCCTACAGGAGATGGACGGCTGTTAATTTATTGGAAGAAATAGATATGCCGTCGGAATTTTATGTTGACAGAAGCGATCCTGATAAACTGACGCTTTATTACTATCCGGCATATGATCTGACACAGGATGATAAACTTGAATTTGCAAACTGCAACAGTAGTTTGATAACGCTTAATGATACCCAATATCTTACATTTGAGGGATTAAATATAACACAGGTTTATTCAGACGGTATAAAAGGCAGCAGAAACAATCACATTACAATAGATAATTGTGAGATTTCGTATACAAGCGGAAATGGTATATATCTTACACAGACAACAGATACCGTTGTTAAAGATTCTACTGTTTATAATACATATGGAAACGGAATTTTTGTAAGCGCAAATCAGGATACCGATATTATTACAAAACTTATTCCATGCGGTATAAAGATTTTAAACAATCATGTTTACAATGTTGGTTTTGAAATACGTACAATGGGCTGTGGTATAACAGCTGAAGGAACCAGTGCAAGAGTAGAAAACAATGTTGTGCATTTAAGTACAAACAGAGGCGGAAATGCGTCGGGTGTCGAGGCAGTTACAGCATATAATGAGGCATACAATTTAATAAGAGATACCGCAGATGCCGGAGCATTTTATATAGGAAGAACATGGACCATGTACGGAACAAGATATGAATATAACTATATTCATGATCTTGGAATTGAAACATATAAGGATGCGGAAAATACATCAGGCGTATTTTTGGATGATACAATAAGCGGACATATTTTTAACAATAATATTATAGTAAATGATTATGTAAGCGGATATAAGAGCGCTGACGGAACGAATATGGGAACTTACGGTGTGAATATTAACGGTGGAAGAGATTTTGAAATAAAAAACAATATCTTCATTGGAATGGATTATGCCGTAAGAAATACAGACAGGACAAATTCCGATACATATTTTGATACTTTAAATAATCAGTCGCTTCTTGTAAGTTTAAAAGACGTTGTAAAAAAATTCCCTAATTCAAAATACGTTCAAAAATATCCGGGAATGCTTGCAAATTACAATGAAATAATCGGAACAGGCGCAGGTGCCGGAAGCGAAACAACCGTTATTATTAAAGATCAGTGGGGAAATGATGTTGAAAAAAGAATTATTAAAACATACGGAAAATTCAATCCTAAGAATCTTGATATTGATAACAATGTGGTGGTAGATCTTCAAAATGATGATGCTGACGGTGTTTATCTGAACGGAAGATTAACAGGTGAGTTTGCAAATACCGTAAAAATAAACAATAAAGTAGGCAATGATTACGGAATATTTGAAAACAGCGAAGCACAGGATTATCGTATCAAATCATCAGCTGTTGAAAGCATGGGACTTGGAGAAGATTTTTCTCTGAAATCGGACTTTGACTGGTCAAAAATTGGAATGCAGAACAGAGAAATAGAATTGGGTTCTGATTTTAAAAAGCTGTATCCTGCAAATGGGGAAACAAGCGATAAATCACAAACTGCATCAATAGCATGGGAACAGGCATTGTTTGCAGATGAATATACTTATACTGTAGCAACCGATCCTGAGCTTCAGAATGTTGCTGCACAGGGAACGACGATTTATAAGTATGCGGAAATCGAAAATTTAGAGCCGGATACAAAATATTATTGGAATGTTACCGCAAAGAACAATTCCAAGCAGGCTGCAAATTCTGTAAATACATGGAGCGGCAGTGACGGGGTATTCAGCTTCACAACATCAAAATATGATATCAGCGCGGCAGACGCAAAGCTGCAGTTATCCGATACCGGAATCAGCCTTTCGGTACAAATGAGCAATTCATCAGACCAGGCACAGAACGGAGATTTCATTCTTGCAGGGTTTGATGAAAACGGGAAATTGACTAATCTGATCAACTCGGCAAAAACAATCAAGACAGGATTGAGCGAAGTGATTTTTGAGACAGATAATGCGGCTGCTGAATCGGATTATTTCTGCTTGTATATATGGGACGGTATAAACGGTATGAAACCGCTTACAAATACAAAAATCTATGTCAGAAAATAGTATGATATTTAATAACAGTTTTTAACGGAAGGGAGAATGAACATTGAAGAGAATTACGGCTATTTTGGTTTTATTTGGAATTTTACTTTCCCAGGTTGCTGTATTTGCAGAAGAAACAGCCGAAACCGGAGATGTTATAAGATATTATGTTTCACCGGACGGAAGCGATATCAATCCGGGTACCGAGGAATTACCGTTTGCAACGATTGACGCCGCAAGACAGGCTGTTCAGAAAACATATAAAGAAAAACCGATCGAGGTGCTTATTAAAGCCGGAACATACAGGCTTACAGAAAGAATTGAATTTACGTCTGTAGATTCGGGAACAAAGGAAGCTCCGATAACATATAAAAATTATGGAGACGGAGAGGTTATAATAACAGGTGCGAAACAGATTGATTTATCTAAATTCGAACCTATTACAGACAAGGAAATACTTGAACGTCTGCCTGAATCATCAAGGGGCAGAGTAGGTCAGGTGGATCTTGCAGCACAGGGGTTTACAGAAAGTGAACTTACAATGAAAAATGAAGAGGGAAATTCACCTTTTGTAGAAGATTACAAAACAGGATATACTCCTATAATAATGGGATTATATCTTAACGGTTATGAACAACAGCTTGCAAGATGGCCAAACAGAAATTTTGAATATATTGACAGTGTTATAGGTACAGATACAATGACCTATACGCAGACAAATCCTTCAAGATGGACAAAAGCAAAAGATGCATTTATTGCTGGATATATGTATTCGGAATGGACAGGAGGCTGGCAGCCAATCAAATCAATAGATACGGAAAAAAGAACAATTACAGTTAATACTGGCGGTGAAAAGCTTGTTGCGGGACACAGATGGAGTGCTATAAATCTTTTGGAAGAAATAGACATTCCTGGAGAGTGGTATCTTGACCGTGAAAATCTGATTTTATATTATTATCCAGAAAAGTATATTGATGTTGAAAATGATGTATTGGAGTTCGGTATACTGGGAGGTTCGAGCGGTTATGGCGCTATCGATGTAAGAAACTGCAATTTTATAAATTTTGAAGGTTTGACAGTTGAAAAAACATATTGCAGCGGAATACTTTTTGACGCCTGCAATGACTGTACCGTAACAAATTGTTATGTACATGATGTCGGCGGATACGGAATTTCATCAGCCAATTTCGGAAAGAGAATGGTATTTGAAGAAAATACTGTTGCAAATTGTGCATCATACTGTATCAGAATGAATTATCAGGGATGGGCGCCTTATACTGAAAGTGAGATTAAGGATCTTACATCTACCGGAAATGTTATAAGAAATAATCATATGTATAATGGCGGAAATAACAGATATGGAATGGTATATATATCTACCGCACAGGGAATAGGAACAATTTATGAACACAATATTGCTCATAAGGGTATAAACTCGGCAATAGACAATGCTGCGCCGTTGGCTGTAACAAGATATAATGAGTTATATAATGCGGTAAGAGAAACAGCGGACGCGGGAGCAATATACAGCGGACGTACATGGAGCTGGTATGGTCCTATTATAGAATACAACTATATTCATGATCTGGGAGATAAAGAGTTCCAGGCAGGAAACCTTGTAGACTGTATATTCTGGGATGATACAATCAGCGGACAGACTGCAAGATATAATATTCTAAGGCCCAATTCAAAAACAAGAACCTACGGCGTAATCAGCGGCGGAGGAAGAGATAATGATATTATAGGAAACATTATTATTGATTCCGACCAGTCTATAGGTATGCAGGACAGAACGACATCTCTTGCCGACGGAAGAAGCTATCAGGAAGGCATTTGCTGGAACGATCTTACAACAAGGGCGTCGTGGAAGGATTCCCTCTACATAAAAACATTTCCCGAAATAGTAAGATCATATGAAGAAATGAATTCAAACGGATATGTATTCTATCCTCATTATAACAATATATCGGATAATGTAATTATAAATACAGCAGATATAAACTATTCAAATGCGGTTAAGGATTCTGATACCACAATAATGGAAAATAACTATGTGGGTACGGGTTATGATATATTTGTAGATCCCGAAAACCAGGATTTCAGAGTGAAGAATTCGGCAAAAGAAGAACTGGGACTTGGTGAAGGAGTACTTGATGAAAACTTTGATATTGACTTGATAGGTATTCAGACCGAAGTTATGGAGGTTGACGACAGTTTTTCAAAAACATATCCCAAAAACGGGGATAAGGGACTGGATGCCGCGTCTGTTACATTGTCATGGCAGAAAGCGCCTTTTGCTGACGAATATGATTATAAAGTAGCAACCGACCCTCAGATGCAGAATGTTGTTGCATACGGTACAACCATATATTCCAATACGGTTATAGAAAAGCTTGAAAAAAATACAAGCTATTACTGGACTGTAACAGCAAAGAATATTTCAAGGCAGCTTGGCAAGGAATGGGAAGCCGAGGGCGTCCCGTATATGTTCACAACCGCAAGCTATGATATTCTCGTGACCGACGGATTAAAAAAGAAAATACAGGATGCAAAGGATTTTGCAGAGAGTATGACAGAGGGAACAGAGCTGGGACAGTATAAAGTCGGTTCAAAGCAGGTATTGCTTGACAAGATCGAAGAAATTGAAATTATTTCAAAAATGACAAGCGGAGAGCAAATTACAATAAACACCGCAGAAATTGAAATGGAGCATGCAATTGAGGTTGCAAAATCATCAATAAATGTGGGATATAACGGAACAATAGATACAACCGATGTATCAAAATGGGAAACCACAATGCCCGACTGTATTTCAGCAGTTCAGGAGGGCGATGCGATTCGGTTTGATAAAGTTCAGAATGATGGTATATATGCGACAAAAGATGTATACAGCGGTGCGGGAGTTTACACATTTGAATTAAAGGCAACTGCAGAGAACGGTTGGTTTGCTTTCGGATTAAGACACTCAAATATTGATTCGGGTAATATATATTCAGCATCAGATGGCTTGAATAATGTGTTTATAATTGTAAAGAATGATGTATTTG
>CASFSH010000063.1 GCA_949297205.1 uncultured Bacillota bacterium
TGGATTTAAGTCTTAGCCGATAATAATTTTATGCTGTATATAAAAGCGGTTAAGATGGTGAGATTGGCGATTTTATTCAGGCTTTTCATTTCTGTCCGAAATATATCTTTTCCTTTAATAACCTGTAATATCCGAAACAAAGTATTAATCGGACTTATTATAACACAATATTTTATATTTTGATAGTATTTTTATGAATTTTTTAAAAAATTGTAATATTAATAAGAAAAAGCAAGTGCCAGCGCAAATCCCACAGCAATTGCAAACCCGGAAAGCGCGGCCTCGGACAAACGCAGCAATCCTGCTATTGTATCACCGTTAAACAAATCTCTTACAGCACCCGCAAGCATAAGCCCCGGAATTATCAATATAATATCTCCCATAATAACCACCTCGGTATTTATATCTGCTCCGCACCTGCGAATAAGCACGGCAATAACACCTGTCAAAGCCGTACTTATAATCAGTGTAAAAATTCTGTTTATCTTCAGGTTTCTCAGATAGTTCAATGTAAAGATTAAGAAAATTCCAAGTATTCCCGATACTGTCATATCAATCGGTGTTCCTCCCGATATACAGGAAAATGAAGCCGCAGACAAAAAATAAAATAAATTTTTTATATATATATTATATATACGAATATTGTCTATTTCTTCCGTTTTTTTCTCAATATATTCTATGTCTGGGGTATTTTCGCAAATATATCTTGATAAAGAATTTAGCTGACGAAGCTTCTCCATGTCATTCTGCTGTTCCCCCACTCGTCTCGCCAAATTGTATATTTTCCCTGTTTTTTCTGCACATATAACGATAACAGGCATTACGGCAAACACATTTATATTTGTAAAACCGTAAGCACTAAGAATCCGCGTTAACGAATCCTCAACACGATACACCTCAGCACCTGAAATAATCATGCGTTCACCTATTGTCATTATACATTCCATAAGTTTGTCCGTATCTATAGTCATCACTCTCCGAAAATTATACCGCCTCTGTTAATTCTTCGTCCTTTTCTTCAATTTTATGCAATCTTATTACTGCCGCAGTCATATCATCGGGAGTCCTCGGATATACCTTTTTCTGCGCACTGTTTATAAGAGTATTTACCATTTCCTCATCTGTCAATCCATCAAGCTTTATCAGACGCTTTATCCACTCTCCTCTCATCATTCCGTATCCTACCTCACTTATGCCGTCCGAAACCATAACCACAAAATCATTGTCTGACAAGGTTCTTGATATTTTATCGGTTGATATTTCCTCAAGTATTCCGGCAGGCAGTCCTTTTGCGCTTATAACATCGCACTCATCCCCTATTTTCAGGAAACTTTGCGCTCCTCCTATTTTAACAAATTCCGCCACTCCCGAACGTAAATCTATTTCACATAAATCTATTGTAGAAAATCCCTCTCTGTCCATTTTTAATGCAAGGGTTGAATTTATCAGCGACAATGCTGTTTGTTTGGAAAATCCCGCTTTTAAAAATCCTCCCAGTAATTCACAGGTCATTCTGCTCTCTCTTGAGGCGTCGGTACCGCTTCCCATACCGTCACACAATATAACATAATATTTGTTTTTATCCGTTTCAAAATGAATAAGAGTATCTCCAGACACAGGCTCATCATCCTTCTTCTTCTGTGCAGACGTAACTTCGACCCTATAGGAATTATCAACAACAAGTTTTATTATGGCATCATTTTTACAGTAAACACGCCTTAACTTCATATTCAGCACTTCACTGCATATACCCGATATAATATCTGTTTCCGAATCTATTGTTGGCGTAAAGAATATTTCGTAATACCCGTCTCCGTTTTTTATAACATTAATGTCCTTAAGATAAATTCCTTCCTTCGAACATTCAAATATTATAACTTTCTCTTTTTGTTCATCAAAAAAGAAATTGCCCTCTATTTCCTCTGACAGTTCACTGATTATTTTTGAGATTTCACTGTACTGATTCGACACAAGATGTCTTTCCCCGGTTTGTTCTCCCTTTCTAAGGGAGTTAATTTTGCTCATTTCATATACATGGTTAAACTCATTTAAAAATAATTCCGGCTGAATACAGCGCTGTGTAAAGACAATGGGTGCGTTATGTATGTCACAGTTTCCCGTCGTTTCTGTTGTTTCCAGAATGGAAAACATATATTTATATGTATCATTAAAATTTTTCTGCCAGCAGTCACTGCACCGGTTGCAGTCAACACATATTCTGTCGCATACCTCGTCAAATATTGCTGCCGGAGAAGCTTCATTCACGGCACTCTTCTGAAAGGTATTTTTAAACTGTCTTGCATATTCGGAAAAAGTATTTGAAAAACAGTTAAGTTCCTCGGTTATGTATTCTTTTATTCTGAAATCTCTTCTCGGCATTTCCGGCCGAAAAGCATTTGACAAAAATACGCCTGTTTTCTGGTGAAATTTCAGAGGAATAAAAGCAAAAAATGCCGACGTTATTAATATATCAATTAAATTTATTGAAAGGCTGTTAATGTCACCCAGCATTAAAACCGATACTGTTATACCGGTAAGAAAACCAATTGCCGCACCTATTTGTCCGAAATATTTTAACAGTCCCGCAAAAACAGAGCTTATTGCATAGACTCCCGCTACCGTTAATGCTTCATGAGTATTGATTGAATTGATAAATCCGCAGACCAGGGCAAATGTTGCGGAAACAGGTATTGATGAATACATTACCATACACAGCACAAGATATATTCCTATTATTGATTTTATACTTATGGAAAAGGGAAGTATAACTCCGGTGAGTCCCCACATCGCTACTGCAAGAACTATAACCAATGATACAGCATTTTCCTTACTGACAGGCTGATTTTTTTCATTTTGTCTGAACAAATCATTTATATTCGCAAAAACCGGATAGCATACGGCACAAATTACTGTTTCGGCTGCTAAAAGCAACAAATTATATGTCACGTTTGCCGAAGATACCGCACCGTATAATCCACACAAAAACACCGCGCCTGCACAAGTTGCCGCACTTATTATAACTGTTCTTTTCTTCTGCGGCACAATCAGCTTATATATCCAGATTATAAGTGCTGCAGCAGTATATTTCATAACCGGCGCACCGCCCCACAATGCTCCTATAATAATTGCGGGAATTGTCAGATATGTAATTTCATTTGTGCATACCGCACCGAAAAAAACACATCCGAAAGGAAACCCTCCCAGTACGGCTGCCCTTTGACATATCATAAGAACAACGGTTTTTAAAATATCTTTTTTATCCGGCGGCTTTATAATTCCTTTTAAATTAATTTTTTTCTCTCTTAACATTGCAATCTGATTCATAAATATCCTCCTTAGTAAATATAATTTAGTTGGTGAGGATTATTATAACACCTGTATCTTTAAAAATATGTCAATTCTCATTGTCAAAATCTGAAATAAAATCGACGTAAGATTTTTTTATTTTCCGTCACATGACATTTTCATATTTTTTAGCTTGTCTTTATATAAAAAATCTGATATAATGCAAGTATAAAATATGCGAAATATAAAAATCCATATCGAAAGGATTGGTACGATAAATGAGAATACTTGTTTTTTCTGATACACATTGCTGCATAGAACCATGTATAAAGACAATTAACAACATAATAGGTGTGGATATGATAATTCATGCAGGCGACCATGATTCGGACGCAAAAAAACTTGAAAAGCTTTTTCCCACTATTCCGATAAAATATGTCAGAGGCAATTGCGATTTTTCATCTTCTCCCTCCGGGTTGACTGTAGACATTGAAAACAAGAAAATTTTTGTGACTCACGGGCATTTATATAACGTTAAAACCGAATACAACTATTCTACCTTAAAAGAAAAGGGACTAACCATGGGTGCGGATCTTGTTATATTCGGCCACACACACATTCCATACTGCGAAAATAACGGCAAAATTATACTTCTTAACCCCGGAAGCGTCAAAATGTCCCAAACTTTTGGGGTAATTGAAATCGAAAACGGTAAAATAAAGGCTGCTGTATGCGATTGTTAGTTTTTTTTGTTTTTAAATGTAATTTTTTACGGAAAAAAATAGGCGTTTTTGTCTACAAATCATTTCTTCAAAAAAAGTTGCCAGTTTTGTATCAAATCTGACGTTTTTTGATAATATTGTGACATTTCGGGCTTAAATACCGATATACCAATTATTTTTGTCACATATATTACTATTTGTAACGTTTTCGTAACACGAATGATAAATTATTTATTGTAAATACTTGCCAAATCGTTATATTACAAGTATAATAAATGGGTAAGGCTTTTGATTCATACGAATGCGGGGAAATTTTATGAGAATAAAAATTTCATTCATAATCTGTATTCCTGAAAATCAATAAAATGGCTGTTCCCTACCCGGGAACGGCTATTTTATTTTGTGATTTTTTATATAGAAAAATAATTTACTTACACTTGACATTGCTACTATCCCCAAAGATATTGTCAACGAAAGAATCAAGGTATACATACCCTGACGTATAAATTCGACACTATCCCTTTCAATTAAATATAGAACAGTATAAAACAAGCTTCTTCCCGGTAAGACAGGCACAATAGCAGAATACAGGAACACTGTTACAGGAGTTTTTACCCGTCTTGCGATTATTTCTGCATACAGTGTAACTACTGCCGCTGTTACAAATGCACACATTCCGTCGTCAATATTCATATTTTCAAGAACAACAAATGTTATATGAGAAATCAGTCCTCCCATTCCGCACAATAACAGCTGCTTGGGATGAACACCGGCACTTCCGGCAACACATAATGTTCCGATAAAAATAAATATTACTGTTTTCATTTTATCTCCCGATTTTCAATAAGGGCTTATCCCGTCATTCAACGAGGACAAGTGCACTGTATAGCAGTGTCGCAATCAGCAGGAGATTGCACTCCCGCTGATTGCGAATATGTAACCCACCGCCTAAAGAGGCGGGGGACATCTTGCCCACAGCTATAACTAATCAAAAATATTCTCCTGAATATTTTACATAATTTACATAAAAAAAATACATATTATTATAAATTTATTTTAAAATATATATTATTTGTAATATTTACTTGAAAATTGTAATTTTTTATGATATAAATATAAGTGAGAGATTTTATATTTTGAGGAGGATAATGATGGATAACAGTTCAA
>CASFSH010000064.1 GCA_949297205.1 uncultured Bacillota bacterium
ATTACGTTATGGTGGATTTTGAAAGCGATACGGCAGAAATAGTCCTGCTTGATATGTCATTACTTCCACAATGTTTTGAAGCTATCGTTAAACGCTTTTTAGTAAGCAAAACAGAAAAGCATTAAACTTTATAGCCTTGCAATGCTGCAAGGGTATTTAAACGAAAAAGCGGGAAGGATAAACGGGCAATGATTATATTTTAGGAGGTCAGTTAATGGCTAACAAAAGAATGTTTTCCCGTGAAATTTTAGAACATGATAACTTTACAAGGTTATCACATAGTGCTATGGTTTTATATTTTTATCTTAATATGGTTGCCGATAACGAGGGTTTTGTAAATAATAAATATGGCGTAATGCGGTCTTGTAAATGTACTGATAGTGATTTACAAGAACTTGAAAGCGGCGGATGGATAATTTTATTTGATACCGGGGTATTAGTTATAACACACTGGCGTATGCACAACACCTTAAAAAATGATAGATGTAATAGCATATATGAGCGTGAAAAAAGCCTTTTAACGTGCGTTAACAAAGTATACGTTTTGGCGGAAACGGTTCGGAAACAAACTGGAAACACTTTGGAAGAAAATTGGAGTAGAGAGGAGAGGAGTAGAGGAGAGGCAGAAAAGAGAGGAAAAGAGATAGAGGATGAGTATGAGGGAGAGGAAGAAGGGGAGGTACAGGAGGGGAAGAAAATTGTAACCGTAAAATTACAGAACGGCATTTTTTCAGATATACAACACGTTGATACAAAACAAGACAAAGAGGCTTGTATAGATTTATACAAAAGTCTTGTGAAAAGTGAAGTATATCCTAACTATCAACGTAAAATATTAAACATTGCTGAAAAGTATGGAGCGTATACATTTATGAGCGCAATTAGTCTGTTAAGAAGCGAGAATTTAGATTATAGCTTGTCTAATATTGAGTCAATCTGTTACGCAGCAAAAAATGGGTTATCCGAAGCTGATGTTTGTCACAAAATTAAAAGCAGGTAGTTAGCTGATAAGGAATGCATAAATAAGAACAGTGGAACTTTACATTTTGTAAGGATTGCAAAAATAAGAATACCGAAACTTTGCATTTTGTTAAGTTTTAGTATTTTTTCGCTGTTATTAAAAAAAGGGCAGTGGGCGGAAATAATCACACAAAAAAAGAACGTGTGATTTTGCGGATATAATAAAAAAGCTGAATAGGCTGTAAATGTCTAAAGTCACACTAAAAAAGCAAAGGAGAGATATTATGAAATTGACTAGCTTAATTGCACTCTATAAAGATGAGAATGGCGAGCGTGTAGCCGTACTGTATGGCAACAAAAATGCGGCGGAGTGTTTAGACAACGTAGTAGCAAAAGTAGCTGATGGGCAAACTTCAATTCACTTTACAGAAGAAAAGCCGATGAGGGTTATTAAACAGCTTGCTTTTAATGAGTTTTGGCTGAAACAGGAAGCTGAACTGGAGCGCATACTCAACGTCAACGATGAGCAGGAAAAAGCATAAGAACGGGCGAGCAAAAGGTCAAAAAGTCAAAAAACAAAGGGGGCTGTATTTTGCAGACCCCCTTTTGTTATGTGTTATGTTTTTACTCAATAACTTGAAATATATAATAGTGTTTAGTATAATATGAGTATAGAAAGGCGGTTTTATTATGAGCATATCAGATAAAGTAAAAGCAGCTTTGGCGTTAAGAGGGAAACAAAATACAGAAGCGGCGGCGATTTTGGGAATAACGCCGCAGGCTTTTAACAACAAGCTGAACCGTAATTCCTTCTTTATGGCTGATATAATCAAACTGGCAGAAGGGTTAAATTTAGATATTGCTTTTACTGATAAGGATGGACAAAGAATAGTTTTCCTGCCTTCTGATATTGAAGATATGAAAGAAACGGAAAATAATTAAGTATAAAATAGCGTAAAAACAAAATGAAAATAACGATATTTTACATAATGCTTATTATCGGACGTTATTTTTTATTTTACTTAAGCGAAAAAGTTTGTAGGTTATCGGATAGTACGAGCGTACTAAAAACGTACTAAAAAACTGGAAAAATGCGAAAAACACGGCATTTTATAATAAGCAAAGTACCGCGAAGCCGCATTTTACCGTGGTGAAAATGTAGAAAATAGTTATAGCAGTTGAGTTTGAGTGATTGTTAAAACTGCGAAGAACGGCTATATAAGCCGTTCTTTTATTTTTTCTCAAAAGTTTTTGCCATAAAATTGCCAATTTGCTAAAAAGTACGGATTGTTTTAATGTGCGAAAGAAAAATAACACAAATACAAAAGTTATAAAATAAAGATGTTTATTTAGTTATGCGCTTTATTGCCGGATTAAGTTAAAAGCAAATGCTCGCGCTGATGATTATTATAATTTTAAGTTTTTATATATTGAACTTTAACCGGATTATACTGTATTTATGGTATAATATTTAAAAATGATTTAATGAGGAACACAAAATGGATAATTTAAAAGATAAATACGAACTTCTAATAAACTGGTGGCGTTCGCTTAATATTACTGATGATGCTGCACTTGCAGAAGCCTTTAACGGGCATATCATCAATTTTGCTTATAATTCCGGCAACATTGAAAACCCTAATGTTACTTATCACGATACGCGCGAAGTGTTTGAACATGACGGCGTATCTTCTTATACCGGTGATTTACGAACCCTTTTTGAAATCCGTAATGCCAAAATTGCTATGGAATATTTTTTTAAAGCCTTCCGAGAAAAAGCACCGTTTGATGAAACCTTCATCAAAGAATTACAGCGCCGTTTAACGCTTAACACTTACGATGAACGCCGTTGGCAGCGTGGTGAACGTCCCGGCGAATACAAAAAAGGTGATTATGTTACTGGCAGAAACGAAACCGGTGCGTCTGCTGAAGATGTTCCGGATGAAATGCATGAGCTGTTAGAGGATTTAGAAATTTTGCCGGAAGAACCGGAAAAAGTTTTGACGGCAGCCGCTTTCTTCCACGCGAAGTTTGAAAATATTCATCCTTTTGCCGATGGCAACGGCAG
>CASFSH010000065.1 GCA_949297205.1 uncultured Bacillota bacterium
CGGAAATTCCGATGAAATAAAAGCAAGAATCAACCAAATAAGAAACGAAATTGACATTTCAACTTCTGAATTTGATAAGGAAAAATTACAGGAAAGACTTGCAAAACTTTCCGGCGGTGTTGCTGTTATCAAAGTCGGTGCTGCAACAGAAACAGAAATGAAAGAAATAAAATTAAGAATTGAAGATGCTTTGGCTGCTACAAAAGCTGCTGTTGAAGAAGGTATAGTTGCCGGCGGTGGAACAAGTTATATAAATGTCATTCCTACAGTAGAAAAATTGTTGAATGAAGCCGAAGGCGACGAAAAAACAGGTGTTCAAATTGTTCTTAAAGCTTTGGAAGAGCCTGTTAAACAAATTGCTAAAAATGCCGGTCTTGAAGGCTCTGTAATTGTAGATAAAGTTAAAGCTTGCAAAGAAGGAGAAGGCTACAACGCTTTAAGTGAAAAGTATGTTGATATGATTTCAGACGGTATCGTTGATCCTGTAAAGGTTACAAGAAGCGCTTTGCAAAATGCCGCAAGCGTTGCCGCTATGGTATTAACAACCGAAAGCCTTGTTGCTGATAAACCCGAACCTGAAAAAGCTGCTCCTGCAATGGATCCATCAGGCATGGGCGGAATGTATTAATAAAAACATATAATTTTACGCTGCATTAATAACAATTGTTATTAATGCAGCCTTTCTTATTCTAAATAAAAATTCCTGCAACAAAATTAAATATAATACAACACACTATTCCGATTACTGTCGGCAATGCTACGGACAACAAAGTCCATTTTATACTGCCCGTTTCTTTTTTTATTGTAAGGACTGTTGTGGAACATGGCCAATGCATTAATGAGAACAACATAACGGAAACTGCAGTCATCCACGTCCAGCCATTAGCTACAAACAATTCTTTCATCTGCATAACACTGTCCATATCAACCAATGTTCCCTGTGCTGTATATGCCATTATAATAATCGGAAGAACTATCTCATTTGCCGGGAAACCCAATATAAATGCCACCAAAATTACGCCATCAAGTCCCATCAGTCTTGCAAAAGGATCCAGAAAATCGGTACAATACGTAAGCAGGGTTATACCGTTTATATCCACATTTGCCAATATCCATATAACCAATCCGGCAGGTGCGGCAACAGAAGCCGCCCTTGCCAGCACAAACAGTGTTCTGTCAAATATTGATCTTACTATAACCTTTCCTATCTGTGGCTTTCTGTAGGGTGGGAGTTCCAGTGTAAATGAGGATGGTGTACCTTTTAAAAGTGTTTTTGACAACAATTTGGTTGTCATAAAAGTAACAAATATTCCAAATACTATAATACAAGTAAGAATAGATGCTGATATTAAAGTAGAAATTCCGCCTGCACTTCCCACAAAAAACATTGTTATGATTGTTATCAGTGTTGGAAATCTTCCGTTACACGGTACGAAATTATTTGTAAGAATTGCCAAAAGTCTTTCTCTCGGGGAATCAATAATTCGACAGCCCACAACTCCTGCCGCATTACAGCCAAACCCCATACACATAGTAAGCGATTGCTTTCCGCAGGCACAGCATTTTTTAAATGTCTTATCCAAATTATACGCTATACGCGGTAAATATCCCGCATCTTCCAGTAATGTAAAAAGCGGGAAAAAAATTGCCATAGGCGGAAGCATTACCGATACTACCCATGCAAGGACCCTGTATATTCCAAGTACAACCGCACCATGCAGCCATTGAGGTGCATTCATATAATTAAAAAAATCAGTCAATCTGTCCTGAAAGTAAAATAAAATATTAGACAAAGCCTCGGAAGGATAATTTGCTCCGCTTATGGTTATCCAGAATATTAATGCAAGCATAATTATCATAACAGGATAACCCATTAGCCTGCCGGTTAATATTTTATCCATTCTTCTGTCAAAAGCATTGTATTTTTCACTCTGATAACGAATTGTACTTGACGCAATCTCCTCACACGCTTTTACAACTGAGGAAACTATATTGTCGTTTAATGTGTCGGCTGTTATATTATTTTCTTTCAAATATTCTTCAGCTTTTTCTGTTGCTTCGGTTAATTTTTTATTATGTAAAAATTCTTCTCCGAAATATGAATTAATTTCTTTTATCAATGATGGGTCTTTATCAAGTAATTTCAGACTAAGCCATCGGCTATTTAATTTTTTTTCGCTTATTTCATTGACCACGGGCTCTATCATGGATATTGCTGTTTCTATTTCCTCACTGTATTTTATTTTATATAAATTGGTTTTATCTTCTTTAATTATTGTCCTGTCCAATGTTCGCATTAAAGTGTCCAGGCTTTTTTTCTTTCGTGCAACGGTACTTACCACAGGAACACCTAAAATTTGAGAAAGCCGTTCAAGATTTATCGTTATATTTTTTCTTTTTGCTTCATCCATAAGATTTATGCATACTATAACTTTACGTGATATTTCCATTGTCTGAAGGACAAGATTAAGATTTCTTTCAAGACAGGTTGCATCACAAACAACAATTACTGCATCAGGATTTCCAAAACATATAAAATTCCTTGCCACCTCTTCTTCCGCCGAATGTGCCATCAATGAATATGTTCCCGGAATATCAACCATCACATAAGACTGATTCTTTGTTTGACAATAACCTTGTGCATTTGTAACCGTCTTTCCCGGCCAGTTTCCGGTATGCTGATTCATGCCGGTCAGTCCGTTAAATACAGTACTTTTACCCACATTTGGGTTTCCCGCAAGAGCAATAACTTTATCACTTTTATTTTTCTTTTTTATCTCCAGACCTGAATCTATAGCATTGGTACCGATTGAACTGTTGGTAAGACCCATATGATCATCTCCTTAAAACGTCTGATTAATGTTCTTATTATTTAAAATATGTCACGAAGCTTGTTTTTGTCACACAAAAAAGAAATTGATGTATAAAACCCTGTTTTATTACAAAACAAATGAAGGGCTAATCCTAAGATTTTGCCCTTCACTAAACGCATACCGCTACTTTCATATTCTATTAATTTAACTGTTTATTTTTTTAATGAATCAATATAATCTTCCAAATCACTCTTGATAACCGTCACTCTCGGTCCGTAAATAACCTGAACTCCCGAACCGCTTTTAATTACGCCAGACGCACCGCTTTGCTTTAATATTGAATCATTCACCTTGGAACTGTCTTTAACCGTAACCCTCAAACGAGTTGCACAGCAATCAACATTAACAAGATTATCCATACCGCCAAGTCCATCTAAAATCATTTCTGATTTATTTTCTTTTGCAGCATTTACATCCTTTCGTGTATATAACTTTGTTTCTGTTTCATCATCCTCACGCCCCGGAGTAATAAAATTGAATTTCTTTATAAGGAATCTGAACAACAGATAATATACTATAAAATATACTATTCCAACCCATATTATATTTACCCAATGAGTTTTTGCATTTCCCTGCAATATACCAAACAAAAACAAGTCTATAATACCGCCTGAAAATGTCATTCCCACACCTACATTGAATATATGCATAAACATATATGCCAA
The DNA here is from genome assembly GCA_949297205.1 of uncultured Bacillota bacterium. Taxonomy (GTDB): domain Bacteria; phylum Bacillota; class Clostridia; order UBA1381; family UBA1381; genus RGIG1988. The sequence goes on from CASFSH010000065.1 coordinate 3,539, forward strand.
TCCTGCAAATATACTATGAATGATATATAATAACGGTGCTACAAACAAAAAGGTAAATTCAAGAGGTTCTGTAATACCGGTTATTATTGAGGTAAGTGCAGCAGATAATAACAGTCCTCCCGCCACTTTTTTCTTTGACGGTTTTGCTACACTGTACATAGCCAGCGCCGCGCCGGGTAACCCGAATATCATAAGCGGGAACTTACCGCTCATAAACCTTGTTGCGGCAACTGAAAATTCCTTTGTGTCCGGAGATGCAAGCTGTGCAAAAAATATATTCTGTGCACCTGCAACCGTTTGTCCGTCTACAACCATTGTTCCTCCAAGTCCCGTCTGCCAGAATGGCATATAAAAAACATGGTGCAGTCCGAATGGTATTAAAGCTCTTTCTATTGTACCATAAATAAAAGTTCCAAAATATCCTGAACCTAAAACGAGATCTCCAAGAGAATATATTGCCCTCTGTATAAAAGGCCATATAAAATACATTAATATTCCCACTAATATATAAACAAATGTGGATATTATAGGTATAAATCGCACACCGCCGAAAAAGGATATTACAGTAGGCAATTGTATTTTATAAAATCTGTTATGCAGTGCCGCCACACCCAATCCGACAATTATTCCTCCGAAAACACCCATTTCAAGGGACTGTATTCCCACCACATTTGCTATTGTTCCTTCAAGCATTTCTCCTTCACCTAACTGTCCGCTTACCGAAAGCAATGTAGATATTGTCTGATGCATAATAAAAAACGCAATTGCTGCCGACAAAACAGCTGTTCCCTGTTCTTTTTCCGCCATTCCAAGCGCAACTCCCATAGCAAATATCAAAGGAAGATTTTTAAATACTATATTTCCGGTTTCTGCAAGTACTTTCATTACTGTATTTAAAACCGTTCCAGGTCCCAGGATATTACCAAGGTTATATGCCTCTATTGTTGTCGGATTTGTAAGAGATGATCCTATTCCCAACAACAAACCGGCAATCGGCAAAAGTGCTATCGGAAGCATAAATGAACGTCCGACTCTCTGAAGTACACTGAAAACCGCGCTCTGCTTTTTTTCACTCATATTTTTCTGTCCTTTCTGCATAAATACTGTTTATATCTGTAAATATTATAGACAGAAAAAAACATAATAATACATATATTTTAAATATCAAAAAAATTTTGGATTGTAAAAAATGTTCCGTCATATTAAAATACAGGTATCAGAGATTTCAATCCATAATACCTGCACTATATATTTATCAAAAAGTATTATCCTAACTATTTTCCTGTATCTTTGCAGTAAAAACATCAGCAACTTCCGAAATGGTAATATATGCAGTAGCATCCTCCTCATGAACTATATTTTTCATTTTTCCTATCTGGAATCTGTTTACTATAATATATACAATGGTTTTATTACTGCCCGAATAATATCCTTTTGCTTCTATAGTGGTTATTCCGCATTCAAACTCTTCCGAAAGTGCTGAACAAACTTTTTCCGGATTACTTGTTACTATCATTGCAGCTTTTGATCTGTCGATACCCTCCACAATAAAATCAACGGTCTTTAAAGCAGCACCGTATGTTACTATGGAATAAAGCGGCAATATCCAGCTGTTTATTGCAAAACCGCAAATAACATAAAGCAATACATTATATCCCATAACAAAAGTGCCCACGGTTATTCCGAGACGTTTCGAAAATATTACCGCCAAAACTTCTATTCCGTCCATAGCACCTCCAAATCGTATTGCCATCCCGCTTCCTATTCCGGAAAGAACTCCCCCGAATAATGCACAAAGCAGCAAATCTTCTCCCGCAAGCGGAGATGCAATGCTTACGTCAATAGGCAATATATCTGTTATAAGCCACGCCCATACAGAGTATACACACACCGTAAAAATTGCATATATAGTAAAGGTCACTCCCTGTTTTTTTAATCCAAAAATAAAAAGAGGAATATTTAAAATTATAAGAAACAAAGATAATGTCAAATACTCAGGGGTAAGCTGCGACAATAAAATCGATGTTCCGGAAATTCCGCTATCATAGAGATTTACCGGTGCAATAAACACTGTTACCCCAAAGGCATTGATAAGTCCCGCCGCAAATAAAAATACAATATTTACCGGGCTTAATTTTTTAATTTCATTTAGTATCTTTTTTTTCACTTCACAACACCTCTTGTTTCTTTTTTATATTATTTTAACATATTCATTTTCACCATTCAATATGAATTAAAAAAAATATATAAACTGCAAGAAAAAAACTGTAAATTATGAATAAATATTTCTCATAATTTACAGTTTTAATTCATATCTTAAACCCTATATCTCTTGCCTTTTTTTCATATTCTTCAAATCCGTAAAGCAGTGTTTCTTTGCTATGGCTGTCACTTGACAATATTACACATCCGCCTTTTTTACAGATATATTTTAACATCTCATCACTCGGATATGCCTGTGTTCTGTATCCTCTTGATATTGCCCCCGTATTTATTTCAAACGGTTTATTGTATTTTACAAGGCTGTCTATAGCTTGCCGATATACTTTTATATATCGCGGATCATTTTCATTAAACATTCTTTCCTGTTCATTGAATTTTGAAATCAAGTCAAAATGTCCTATAATATCTGCCTTTGTCTTATTAACCACATCGGATACCGTCATATAATACTCTTTAATAAAAGAGTATACATCTCCGTCAAAAAAGTTTTTTATAATTTTTTTGGACATTTCTGCATTTTCATCTACAGGCAGATATTTATTTCCTGCCTTGATATAATGAACCGAACCTATAACATAATCAAAATCCTTTGTTTCGATATCGGAATAATAGTCCTTTTCTACACCGCATAAAATATAAATTTTATCCTTATATACTTGCTTCAATCGGTTTATTTCCTCTATATATTTTTTGGTACCCTCTTTTGTCATACAATATTCATTATCAAAAAAAGTATAAGAATGTCCGGAAAAGCCTATTCGGTTCATTCCCTTTTCAATGGCTGTTTTTACAATATCCTCAGGGGTATCTTTTCCGTCACAATATACCGTATGAACGTGCAAATCCTCTAAAATCATTTTGTCATTTTCTCCTGTTTAACCTTATGGTCTATAACATGACGTGATGCAAGTTCTTTATGGATATCCTCCAACGATATTCCCATCTCAATCATAAGGACCATTACATGATATGCAAGATCGGCTATCTCATATATTGTTTCCTTCTTATCATTATCCTTTGCGGCAATTATAACTTCGGTACTTTCTTCTCCTACCTTTTTCAGAATCTTATCAAGCCCCTTTTCAAACAGATATGTGGTATATGAACCCTCTTTTTTTTCTGTTTTTCTTCCTTTTATAAGCTCCATTAACCCTTCATATGAAAATTCCTGTTTATCCTCGCTTTGCCAAACCGAATTATTAAAACACGAGTCTGTTCCCATATGACACGCCGGACCATCCTTTTCAACCACAACAACCAACGCATCATTATCACAATCTGCGGTTATCGAAACTATATGCTGATAATTTTTGCTTGTTTCTCCCTTTAACCACAATTCGTTTCTTGATCTGCTAAAAAAGCAGGTAAGTCCTTTTTCCATGGAAATTTTAAGGCTTTCCTTATTCATATATGCAAGAGTAAGCACCTTTTTTGATACTGCGTCCACAACTATTGCAGGTATTAAACCCTTTTCATCAAATTTCAACTCATCTATATTTAACAACTAAAACAACTCCCATTCATAATTTTTACTATATAATGACTGCTGAACAATTATGAAACGCAGCCGCATGGCGGCTTACAAGCGTTTCAGAATTGTTTAGGTGCAAGGGTTTTGTGCATTTTTGCAAAAAACCTTGCACCGTGAATAAATATTTTGCCCCCAAAATAT
>CASFSH010000066.1 GCA_949297205.1 uncultured Bacillota bacterium
CAGCGTGATTGTAAACGAGGTTTAAAATAATATGAAAATGTATAGGAACCCATTTATCGTAACCGGATATATTGAACCGGAATATTTTTGCGACAGGATTAATGAATCTGAGAGGCTTGTCAAGTCTATTGTAAATGGGAATAATATAGTAATAATTTCACCCCGACGTATGGGAAAAACAGGTCTAATAGAGTTCTGTTATAACAAGCCGGAAATCAGCAATGTCTATTACACATTTTTCATTGATATATTGCATACTTCAAGCTTGCGCGAATTTACCTACCTATTAGGAAAAACGATTTATGACTCATTGCTCCCGCGCAGCAAAAAAATGGCAAATACATTTATAAGAGCGTTAAAATCTATCAGCGGCAAGTTCGGATTCGATGCAGTAACAAATTTGCCTGTTTTCAATATAGAGTTGGGTGATATAGAACGTCCTGAGTATACGTTGGATGAGATTTTCAAATATTTGGAAAATGCCGACAGGCGATGTATAGTTGCAATCGATGAGTTTCAGCAGATAGCTAAATATCCTGAAAAAAATATTGAAGCATTGCTCAGGACGTATATTCAAAAGCAATCAAACAGCAATTTTATATTTGCCGGAAGTGAGCGACACATGATGCAGGAGATGTTTCTATCTTCTGCAAGACCATTTTATCTTAGTGCAGATATGCTTGAACTGAAGGCAATTATTCCAGAAATATACATCCCTTTCATAACCGGTCATTTCAGCAAGTGTAATAAAACCATTGATAATGATACTGTAAAATATGTATATGACCTATTTGACGGACACACATATTATATCCAAAAAACATTCAACGAATCATTTGCCGCTACATCTGAAAATGGAATTTGTTCTAAGGAAATTGTACTGAAAGCAATTGACAATATCGTAGAATCGTATGATACACTATACAGAGAAATCTTGTCAAATATTCCGGAAAAACAGAAACTTCTACTCTATGCCATTGCAAAGGAGGGTGAAGCGGAGGGTATTATGTCATCAGATTTCATAAAACGCCATAAACTGATATCTGCCAGTTCTGTTCAATCTGCGGTAAAGAAACTGTTGGATAAGGAAATTATAACGGAAATCAACGGTACATACTCAATAACAGACAGATTTTTTGCAATCTGGATTAACAGGATATACGGAGCCGTTTGATTTGTGGAGGGAAATCACCTCTTTACAATAGCCCAAAATGTCAGGAATATAATCTTTATATCTTTAAAGAAAGACCTGTCGGATATATATTCCAGATTTATGCGTAGCTTGTCTTGCATTACAACTTCGCGGTAATACTGTTCCGGATCGCAGGCCTGTGCGAGCAGTTCGTTTTCATTGCGGTAACGTATCGATGCCAAATCGGTTATGCCGGGCCTTACGTCCAGCACATGCAGCTGCTCCGGTGTATATAAATCTACATATTTGCGGACTTCGGGCCTGGGGCCCACAAGGCTCATGTCTCCTTTGAATACATTAATCAGCTGCGGCAGTTCGTCAAGTTTATATTTGCGTATGTAGTAACCCGAACGGGTAACCCTTGGGTCA
>CASFSH010000067.1 GCA_949297205.1 uncultured Bacillota bacterium
TTACATCATGCGGAAATACCATACGTAATAATATTATTCAGGATTGCATGGTATTTACTCCCATAGTGTTCGGCGGAAATAATTACACAATTTCCAAAAATGAACTGTTTAATGTGGGAAGACTTATAAATGACGGAGGGGCAATATATTTTGGAAGATCAAATACTCAGTACGGAAATAAGATTATAGGAAATTATGTCCATGATCTTAACAAGGATCTCAGTTATTGCGGTATATATTCCGATGACGGATACAGCGGTGCATATGTAAAAAATAATGTTATAGCAAGAGCAGATCAGGCAATGATAATCAATTTGGGAATGAATAATAAGTTTATTGATAATCTGTTTATAGATACAGATAAGGGCATTACAGGCGGATCAATGATGGGAAGAGATACAGGGTCATCTCTTTTCGCCGAAACATTTACAGCACTGTATAATGCGTCATATGGGGATGCATTTAAAAAAGCATATCCGGAAATGCTTGCGTCACTGTCAAGGACACCGTTTTTTGCACCATATGATACATATATAACGGGAAATGTTATGATAGGGGAAAAGGAAGGTGATGTTACTTTAAAAACAAGACATTGGCATTTTTATTATGAAGATTTTGATGCCGATTATGACTTACTTAATGAAAAAGGTGCAATTACCGAAAATTACGGGGGATATATAGGTTCTGAATATTATGTCGGAACAAAGGTTGACGATCTTACCGGATATGCGCCGTCGGTAAAAGATTCTTTGGGAAATGAACTAAACGGAATGCCGGAGGGAAATCCGTATTATCAATATGATGACAGCTATTTTGCCGATGCCGAAAGCCAGGATTATACACTTACGACAGAACTGGGACCGGAAGGCTCAGAAATAAACAATATTGATATGAGTGATGTGGGTGTTATAAGCGGTGAATTGCCGGGAGAAAGCGGAAAAACAATTTCTCTTTTATATCCGAATAATAATGCGGAAAATGTAAATCCGACAGAAATTCCGTTTTCCTGGTCAACAGTTAAAAATGCCTCGGTTTATGAAATAAGAGTATCAGAAAACAGCGATATGTCAAATCCATTAATAGACGAAACTGTTTATGAATCGTATGCTGACAGTTATCTTATTAAATCACTTGACTATGGTAAAAAATATTACTGGACAGTCACCGCAAAAGGAATAGGAAAGCAGGACAGTTTTACAGTTAACAGTAATATTGAAAGTTTTGAAACACAAAGCGGAAACTATATAGAAACCGATTCGCTGTCCTATGCTGTGGGAATTGTTGAAAAAGAATATGAGGCAATAGATAACGGTGAAATAAAATATGAGCAATATGCTATGAGATTAATAGACAGTGCATATAACAATGCTCTGTCAATTCTTAAAAATCCTGTGTCATATGATGATGTGCTGAGTGCGGAAAATGATATTTATGATACATTAATTTCGGTTGAACAGTATAAAACACAGTTGTTTAAACCGGAAATATCGCAGTGTGTTGTAAGTGAAACGGATAAAACAATAACAGTATATGCAAAATATTTCCCCAAAAACAGTCTTGTTTCAATTCTTGTTACAAATCCGGGATATACATTGGATGAAGTATCGGTTGACAGTAATCTGAGTTCAATTCAGTATGCGTCAATTGCCGAAACTGACAGCCGGGGGAATATTGAATTTACATTTAATACAATTGTACGTGGCAGTGATATGCCTGGAGAATATAAAGTTTATATTAGTGATGACAGCGGCGTGCTTTACAGTGCATCATATATATACGGGCATATACAAATCGGAGATATAAAATATTACGATGAAAATATGAACGAAATAAATTCAATTGCAGATGCTGAAAATGTTATCATGGAATGTACTGTAAATAACAGAACGGATAAAGAAATAAATCCTGTTATAGTTACTTCATATTATTCGAAAAACAGGCTTTGTGATGTGAAAGTAAATGAACAATGGAATATACCGGCATACAGTGCTGTTACTCTCAGATGGCAGACTGACAGTACTGTTGATGGTGCAGATGAAGCAAGAGTATTTTTTGTGGATTCTTTGGCAACAATGAAACCGTATACAACGGCAAGAGTGATATACAAAAAAGAATAGGGGTGCAAAGATGAAAAAGATTATATCTTTAATAATGGTTTTTTCTTTTATTATGTCAACAGCTGTTTTTGCTCAGAATGAGTATACAGCGTCTGATTGGGCTGTTGAGGAGCTGAATGCGGCTGCTGAAAATAACATAATTCCTGACAGTTTGGCAAATGAGGATTTAAGGAAAAATATCAGCCGTAAAGAGTTTGCGGATGTTTGTATGCAAAGTTATTTTGCATTAGGCGGAGAAGATGTGGAAGTATCGGAAAATCCTTTCACAGATACTGAAGAAGAAAATGTTATTAAGGCTTATTCGCTGGGTTTGGTGAATGGAGTCAGTGACAGTGAGTTTGCTCCTGATGATGAACTCACAAGAGAACAAGCAGCAGTTATGCTAACGAGAGTATTCAAAAAAACGCAGTTATTGGGCTGGAGTCTTGAAGAAGATGAAAAATTTATATTAGAGTATGATGAATTGTTGGTGGAAGTTCAGGATTTTGACGATTCTGATGAAATATCCGACTGGGCAAAAGATTCAATTAATTTTTTAATTTCAAAGGAAGTTGTTGCAGGAGTAGGAGATAATATGTTTGCACCTGCCGACAGTATAACAAGAGAACAGGCAATTATAATTGCGGACAGACTTTATAATAAAATCAATGAAGAAACACCGGGCGGCGGAACAGAGCAGGAGGAAGAGGATCCAAGGCCTGAATATACAATTGTATTTTTAGGAGGTTCTCTTATATACGGCGGTAGAGTATGGAGAAATGCAATAGTAGATTATTTTCAGGAGAAATATCCTGACAGACATGTTGTGGGAATAAATTCAGGTATAGGCGGAACAGGTTCGGATTATGGTTCTGCAAGATTTTGTGAACACGTTGCAAAATATAATCCCGATCTAATTTTTTTGGATTGTACAATAAATGACCGTGGAGCAAGTGAAAGTGTACATAAAACAAATATGGAATCAATAATAAGACAGGCAAAAGCGCTTGAGTCCAATCCAGCTATGGTTGTTCTTCATTTCCCTTATCCGGGAGATAAAACAGAAGATGCATACAAGACATGGGAACAGGGTATGTTGTGGAAAAATGAAGTATGCGACCATTACGGAGTAAGGCATATAGATGTTTATGATTATTTCTATAAAGATTATCAAAGTAAAAAATCAGAGGATTCATCTCTTACATTTATAAGTTATATTGAAAATGTATACTTTGTAAGAGAGGGTGAAGGATTTAATGTACATCCATTATCTGCCGGATATGAAATGTATGCTAATGCGATTATAGATAATTTTGAAAAGGATAACTTCGATCCGGAAACGGAAAAAATTAAGGATGCAAATATATATTATACTCAGGCAAGATCGGAAATAACGTCCACATACCAATGGATACCCATAAGCAGTCCGAGAATGCATTATTCAATTGATGCATGGACGGTTACCACAAGTCAGTGGTTCCCTGATGGAGTAAGACAAAGCTATCAGGCAACAGTTCCAGCATTGTTTGGTTTTGATACTACAGCAGAAGCGTTCTGTATGTCATATATTGCAACAGCAAACGGTAGTGATGCAACTATTACAATTGATGATGAACCCATAGCCGGAACGTTATCATGTTATTCTCAATATGAGGGAGTAAATTACAGAACAGGCTGGATACAGCTGCCCAATGACGGTAAAGTTCATCGTGTGGTTGTAAAAGTAAATAGTCCGACTTCTGACAGATATATATTTAGATTCGGTGCTATTATAGAAAGATATCCCGGAAAATAAAAGTAAATTATTATCTGTTTATTTTTATAAATCAAAATGATATATAAAAAATTAGGGTGTTGTTTAAAACAATGCCCTTTTTTGTATAAAATTATATTAAACATTAATTTATCTGTGATAAATATAAATTTAATATGAAAATTGTTATATTTTTAATTGTACTATAAATAAAATAATATATATATTGTGTTAAAAAATGTGTAGAAAATTTGTGTAAAAGAACGAAAAAATAAAATTAAAAAAAAATACTTTATTTTTGTCTGTAAATATGCTATAATGTAATTTAAAGTATAGTGGCATGGCAGAATTGTAAAACGGTTTTGAAAATGAGGTGTTATAACTCAAATTTTTTTTGAAGAATGGAAGGATGGTAGAAATGATTTTAAAAATTTGTTTGTTGCTATTATTTTTTGCGATTACGATTGGTGTAGGTTTTTATTGCCGTAAACAGGCAACCGATATTCATGGTTTTGTTTTGGGAGGTCACGCGGCAGGAGCATGGTTAACTGCATTTGCTTACGGAACCTCTTATTTCAGTGCTGTTATTTTCGTTGGTTATGCAGGACAGTTTGGATGGAGATTCGGAATAGCGTCCACATGGATAGGATTAGGTAATGCATTTATCGGTTCTCTTCTTGCATGGGTTATTCTGGGAAGAAGAACGCGTCTTATGACGCAGCATTTAAAAAGTTCTACAATGCCTGAGTTTTTCGGTGCAAGATTTAATAGTAAATCACTGAAAATCGGAGCATCAATAATAATATTTATTTTCCTTATACCATACACAGCGTCATTATACAATGGATTATCAAGAATGTTTGCTATGGCATTTGACGTTCCTTATGAGGCATGTATTATAGTTATGGCACTTTTAACAGCCGTATATGTAATTGCCGGAGGATATATGGCAACAGCAATCAATGATTTTATTCAAGGTATTATAATGCTTATCGGTATTGTTGCCATAATTGCATCTACTCTTAGAATCAATGGCGGTTTTGTCGGTTCTTTGGATGCGCTGGCAAGAGTATCGGATACAACGGTATCGGATACTCCGGGAATATTTGCTTCATTTTTCGGACCGGATCCCTTCAGTTTACTTGCGGTAGTAATACTGACTTCGTTGGGAACATGGGGACTGCCTCAAATGGTCCAAAAATTCTATGCAATAAAAAACGAACATGATATATCAAAAGGAACATTAATTTCCACCTTATTTGCCGTTGTGGTTGCAGGAGGATGTTATTTCTTGGGCGGTTTCGGAAGACTTTTCCCTGTTGATATTGCAAAAGAAGGATATGATGCGATTATTCCGGGAATGATGTCAAACCTTTCCGATTTTCTGCTTGCAGTTTTGATAATACTTATTTTATCAGCTTCAATGAGTACTTTGTCATCACTTGTTTTGGCTTCAAGTTCTACATTGACCCTTGACCTTATAAAAGATAATATTGTAAAAAATATGCCTGAAAAATTGCAGGTAAGAATATTAAAAATATTGGTTGTTGTATTTGTAGTAATATCTGCTGTAATTGCAATATTTCAATATAATACAAATACAAACTTTATTGCACAGCTGATGGGAGTTTCATGGGGAGCACTGGCAGGTGCATTTCTTGCTCCGTTTTTGTTTAGCTTATATTCAACAAGAATTACAAAAGCCGCTTGTTGGACGAGTTTTATTTTTGGCGTTGGAATCATGACCTTAAATCTTATATGCAGAAATATTTTCCCGGCTGTCATTCAATCACCGATAAATTGCGGTGCGTTTGCAATGATTGTAGGGATTGTTATAGTACCAATTGTGAGTTTATTCACGAAAAAACCTGATAAAGATTTGGTAGATCATGCGTTTGATTGCTATGAAAAGAAAGTTCTTGTTCCCGCAAAGGAAACTTTGGGTGACGATTAATTAATTTGAATTTTAAATAAAGTATGTAACAATAAATTATTATTAAAGTGTGCTGCCATGCAACACTATACAATTTATTATGATAAAGGTGGATGTAGAAAATGCCTATAACAGAATTTTTGGAAAATAATGCAAAGCTGTATCCCGATGATGTAGCTTTGGTTGAAATAGCTCCGCAAATGTTGGAAAAAGCGAAAATTACCTGGAAAGAATATGCTTTGATTCAGCCCAATCCCGATGAAAGCGGAAGAAAAGAAATGACATGGAAAGAATTTAACAAGGAGGCAAACAGATTTGCCAATCTTCTTTTAAGCCGTGGTGTAAAAAAAGGAGATAAGGTTGCAATTCTGCTTATGAATTGTCTTGAATGGCTGCCTGTATATTTTGGTATTTTAAAAGCAGGTGCAATTGCCGTACCGTTAAATTACAGATATACTGCTGAAGAAATAAAATACTGTGTTGAATTATCAGAAGCCGATGTATTGATATTTGGTCCCGAGTTTATAGGAAGAGTAGAGGAAATATACGATAGGCTTACAAGAATACAGCAAATGTTTTATGTGGGGGAAAACTGCCCGTCATTTGCAGACAGTTATGATAAATTTATTACATACTGTTCAACAAGAACTCCTGATGTGGAAATAACAGATGAAGATGACGGTGCAATTTATTTCTCTTCCGGTACTACAGGATTTCCTAAAGCTATTCTTCATGGACATAGAAGTCTTGTTCATTCATGTAAAGTAGAACAGAATCATCACGGACAAACGAGGGATGACACATTTCTTCTTATTCCTCCGTTATATCACACCGGTGCAAAAATGCATTGGTTCGGAAGTTTGATTTCTGCTTCTAAGGCTGTTTTGTTGAAAGGAATCAAGCCTGAATGGATAATTAAAACAGTGTCGGAAGAAAAATGTACAATTGTATGGCTTTTGGTACCGTGGGCACAGGATATTTTGGATGCAATAGACAGAGGGGATATTAATCTTGATCATTATGAACTGAGCCAGTGGAGATTAATGCATATAGGCGCCCAGCCTGTACCGCCAAGTCTTATTAAGAGATGGAAAGAAAAATTTCCAAATCATCAATATGATACGAATTACGGGCTTTCCGAGTCAATAGGTCCCGGATGTGTTCATTTGGGAGTAGAAAATATACATAAGGTCGGAGCGATCGGTAAGGCAGGATATGGCTGGAAGGTGAAAATATGCAATCCTGACGGAACACAAGTGAAGCAGGGTGAAGTTGGAGAACTTGCCGTATTTGGACCGGGAGTAATGAAATGTTATTTTAATGATGAAAAATCAACAAATGAGGTTTTACGTGACGGATGGCTTTATACCGGGGATATGGCAATGGAAGATGAAGACGGATTTATTTTTCTCGTTGACAGAAAGAAGGACGTTATAATTTCCGGAGGAGAAAATCTGTATCCTGTTCAAATTGAAGATTATTTAAGAAAAAATGATAAAATAAAGGATGTAGCTGTAATAGGCTTACCTGATGCAAGATTGGGAGAAATTGCTGCTGCTGTTATACAGACAAAAGAAGGAATGCAGTTATCCGAAGAGGAAGTAAATGATTTCTGCCGAGATCTTCCAAAGTATAAAAGACCGAGAAAAATTATTTTTGCAGATGTTCCCCGTAATCCTACAGGTAAAATAGAAAAACCTAAATTAAGGCAGATGTATTGCGGAGAGAGTCTTGTTGCAGCGCAAATTAAGAGATAAATTATTTATTACAGGTAATATACTCTGTTTTAATAGACAGATGATATATATCCAACATATGTAAATTGTTGGTTTAAACTGTTTAAGCAGTTATACAGCTACATGAAAGGAATGTGAAATATATGAAAAAGTTAATGCTTGGAAATGCAGCGGTGGCTCGTGGTGCATATGAAGCAGGCGTAACGGTTGTTGCATCTTATCCCGGTACTCCAAGTACGGAAATAACTGAAAATATTGTTAAATATGATGAAATTTATGCTGAATGGTCACCGAATGAAAAGGTAGCGGGTGAGGTTGCAATAGGCGCATCAATAGGCGGAGCAAGAGCAATGTCATGTATGAAGCATGTGGGACTTAATGTTATGGCAGATCCTGTCTTTACCGCAAGCTATACAGGTGTATCCGGTGGGTTGGTTTTGTGTGTTGCAGATGATCCCGGAATGCACTCTTCACAAAATGAACAGGATTCAAGACATTATGCAAAAGCTGCAAAATTATTGATGTTAGAGCCTTCTGACAGCAGTGAATGTAAAGAATTTACAAAAAAAGCATTTAAAATTTCTGAAGATTTTGATACACCTGTAATTATAAGATTATCTACAAGAGTATCTCATTCACAAGGACTTGTTGATGAAAAAGACAGGGAAAATTATGAATTAAAAGATTATGAAAAAAACAGTGCAAAATATGTTATGATGCCCGGTAATGCAATCAAACGTCATGTTGTTGTAGAAGAAAGAACAAAGAAAGAAATTGAATTTGCAGAAACCACTGATTTGAATACAACTGAAATTAATTCAGATAAAATAGGTGTTATTACTTCAGGTATTTCATATATGTATGCAAAAGAAGCATTGGGTGACAGAGTAAGCTATTTGAAACTTGGAATGGTTTATCCTTTGCCTGAAAAACTCATAAAAGATTTTTGTGAAAAACATGAAAAGGTTTACATAATAGAAGAACTTGATCCGTTTATCGAAGAACATTGTAAGGCATTGGGTCTTGATGTTATAGGTAAAGAAAAATTTACAATGCTTGGTGAATATACACCGGCATTAATTAAAAAAGCAATTTTTGATGAGGATTCGAATGAATTTGCAACAATAGATGAGCAAATTCCCATACGTCCTCCGGTAATGTGCGCAGGCTGTCCTCACAGAGCTACATTTTATGTTTTGAAAAAATTAGGATTGGTCGTAAGCGGAGATATAGGCTGTTATACACTTGGCGCAGCTGCTCCTTTGGCAAGCGTTGATTCAACCATCTGTATGGGTGCAAGTGTAAGTGCCGCATTGGGTATGGCAAAAGCAAGAGGAAATGAGTTTAACAAAAAGCTTGTTTCTGTTATCGGTGATTCAACATTTATACATTCCGGTATAACAGGACTTATAGATATTGTTTACAATAAAGGAAACAATACTGTAATTATCCTCGATAATTCAATTACCGGTATGACAGGACATCAGGACAATCCTACAACGGGCTTTACAATCAGAAAAGAACCTACAAAGCAGGTTGATTTGGAATTACTTGCAAAAGCTGTTGGAATTGAACGTGTAGTTGTTGCAGATCCGTTTGATTTAAAGAATTTTGAAAGAATAGTAAAAGAAGAAACGCAAGCCGATGAACCATCGGTAATTATAGCACAGCGTCCATGTGCACTTTTGAAAACAGTAAAATATACCGGACACTGCAAGATAGGTCCTGAATGTAAAAACTGCAGAATGTGTATGAAACTTGGATGTCCTGCAATTTCTGTAAAGGACGATAAAGTTGTAATTGATGAGACACAATGTAACGGATGCGGTTTGTGCATTAATGTATGTCCTTTCGGAGCTATTCACAAGGAGGACTAACGTGCAAAAAGCTGCGTATCTCACCTGTTTTCAGGACTTGAAGTATATACATACGACTGCGTCCTTCAAACAGGCGATCTACTTGCTTTTTTCACGTTACGGTTTGAGCCGCCGCAGGCGGCAGAATGGAGGATAATATGACTAAAAATATAATGATTGTGGGAGTAGGGGGACAGGGTACCCTTCTTGCCAGCAGAATTTTAGGTAATACAGTAATCGGAGAAGGATATGACGTAAAACTTTCAGAAGTTCACGGAATGAGCCAAAGAGGTGGAAGTGTTGTAACCTATGTTAAGTACGGGGATAAGGTTTATTCTCCCATTATAGGACAGGGAGAGGCTGACATTATTCTTGCGTTTGAGATATTAGAAGCATACAGGGCAATGCCTTATCTAAAAAAAGGCGGTGTAATAATTGCAAATTCACAAAAAATTGATCCGATGCCGGTTATAACAGGTGCAATGAAATATCCGGAAGATATAGAAAATAAAATCAGCAGTAAAGTTGATTTGGTTGAAGTTGACGCATTATCTCTTGCAGAAAAAGCAGGAAACATAAAATCGGTAAATGTTGTATTAATCGGTGTAATGGCAAAGAATACCGACATTCCGTATGAAAAATGGGTTGAAACAATCAAAAAAACAGTGCCTGAAAAGTTTTTGGATGCGAATCTAAAGGCATTTGATTACGGTTATAATTTATGACAGAAAGTAACGAGAAAAGAATAGGGCACTTATGTGCCCTGTTCACGGTTTTTGTATGGGGTATTACTTTTATTTCCTCAAAGGTGCTTCTTGAATATCTTACTCCAGTAGAAATTTTATTTTATCGTTTTATAATAGGGTATATCTCACTTTGGATTTTTTATCCCCACACAATCAAATTTGATAGTTATAAATATGATATATTTGCAGCAGTTTCAGGTCTTTCCGGATTGTGTTTATATCAGTTTTTTGAAAATTCGGCTTTGATATTTACACAAGCTTCAAATGTAAGTATACTGGTTTCAACCGTACCTTTCTTTACTGCAATTGCGTCAAGAATCGTATTTGGGAAAAAACTTACAAAGTGTTATTTTATAGGTTTTTTTATTGCAATTGCCGGCGTTGTAATGATAAATTACAATGCAAATGTCATTTTGCATTTAAGTCCTAAAGGAGATATTCTCGCATTGAGTGCTGCGGTTATCTGGGGCGTGTATACGGTATTCACAACACTTTTAAACGGTTCGGATAAAAATATAATAGGAATTACAAGAAGAATATTCTTTTACGGAATAGTATTTGTAATTATATTATCTTTTTTTACCGATTTTTCCTTTTCGTCGGTTGTGTATTTGAAAGAACCGGCTGTATTATTTAATCTGTTGTTTTTGGGAGCTGTTGCTTCGGCAATTTGTTTTGTAACATGGAATTATTCTCTTAAAATATTGGGTTCGGTGCAGGCAAGTACATACATATATCTTATACCTGTAGTAACCGTTATTTTTTCTTTGATTATATTACATGAAAAGGTGGGAATACTTGGTATTCCGGGAGCTTTGATTGTAATATTGGGATTGGTTATATCCGAAATTAGAATACAGAGTAAAAGTAAAAAAGATATAAAATAACGTTATATTTTTTTATGGAAAAATAACCGAAAGGAATTTTAATACGATGTATAATAATGTATTTTTAATAGGTTGTTGTTATTATCCCGAACATTGGAATGACAGCGATTTGGATAATGATATAAAAAATATAAAAAATTTTGGATTTAATGTAATAAGAATGGGCGAATTTTCCTGGAGTATGTATGAACCGGAGGAAGGAAAATACAATTTTTCGTTTTTGGAAAAGGCAGTTAAATGTGCGAGAAAAAACGGTTTGTATGTAATCTTGGGAACACCTACTGCAGCACCTCCGGTATGGCTTACACAGAAATATCCTGAGGTTTTGTGCGTTGATGAAAATCTTAATTCCATGTATCACGGAGGCAGACAGCAGCATAATCAC
>CASFSH010000068.1 GCA_949297205.1 uncultured Bacillota bacterium
GAAGAAGAAATTTATTTTATGGTAAAAAAATCACCGTTTTATATGAAATTACATTATGAAAATATAGATGGTATTTATGATGAAAATGCAAAATGGGAGATTACCGGCGGAAATATTGAAGTTGACAATAGTGGAGTTCTGACATTTTCATCATCGAATGAAAGAGCAGATGCAAAAACGGCAATAAAAAATACCAATTCTGTACTGTGTTTTAAAATGAAGCTTGCACCTCTTGGAACATCAGCAAGCGAATATCAAGGATTTGATATAAAGCTTAGCTCTGACGAAAAAGGATATTTAATTGTGTTTAAGCATGATATAATAGAGTGGCAGAGAATAGGGAAAACATTAACAGAAATACCGAATGATTTTATAGAGGCTGACAAATGGTATGATGTTCAGGCAGGAGGTATTAATACACCAAACGGTGTTTTACAATTTTTCCGAGTGGATGGAAGAATTATATATGCAGAACTTGATCAGACAAGTAACCAGACAAGAGAAGAAGGATATTTCAGAATAAGAAAAAATCAATTGGGAAGTATTCAGATGAAAGATGTTGAAGAAGTCCCGGCAGACGGAATAATAATTGATGACATTTTAAATGATTTTGTTAATCCGCAGTCTGATAAACATTTGCAGACTTTGTTTATCGGTTCTTCCGATACTATGGAAATGGGCTCGTCAGTTTTGTTTTCAAAACTTGACAAAGCGGGGCTTGCAGAGGTAATGTATCCTGTTGTAAAAAATACTCAGTTTAATATTTCAAAAAATGATATTTCACAATATAAAACAAAACTTCTGGAAATGTGTGTTGTTGCAGGATATAACCAGGGATTATCTGATTGTTTATTTAAAAACAAGATTGAATTTTTATATAATGACATAATTAATGTTGATTCCATAGATTCAAATGGGGTTACCATATATGCGGGATTTAAGACCATGACTGATAAATTTAAGGCGTCTGCAACAGAAGCTATGATGTATTCTGACTGTAAAAATATTGATGAGCTGAGAATGCATATAGCAAAATGTATGTTTACCGGCACAATTGATGCATGTTATACCGGTTTTGCGGGAAAATCTGAATATATATCGGATGTTTTAACAAAAGAAAATGCAGATTATCTGGGAATAGATATAAGTGATTATTTGAATCTTTCCGAAGAAGATAAATTAAAAGCTAATGATGAAATAGGAAATGGTAATCGAGGTGCAAAGACAAGAACACTTGAAGAACTGGTTGAAGATATACATAAAGCGGTTAAAAACGTTCTGTAAAGTATCATAAAAGATAAGTATCTGTGTTATGTATTTATAATATATAACACAGATACATAATTTATTGGCTGTAATTGTAAAAAAACAGAACATTTGTTGGTTTGAAAAATAAATATACATTGTATAAAAATATTTAACACAGCGGTAAACAGAAAGGATCAATCATTATGAGAAAATTATTAACGCTTGTTATTGCAGTTCTGCTGACAGAGCAAATCGGTATGTTTGGTGTGGCTGCAAAAGAACCGGTTAATATATATGTTTCGGAAAAAGGCAGTATTACTGGCTCCGGAGAAATTAATGATCCGGTAAACAGTATTCAAAGTGCAATATTGCTTTGCGAAAAGTTTAGCGGTGAGGATATAAATATATTATTTGATGCCGGAGAATATCAGATTTGTGATACTGCGGTATTTAATGGATTTGATAAAAACAATGTGACATTTAAAGCTAATGGTGATAAAGATGTTATATTTACGGGAGCTGTAAGACTTAATTCCCAAAAGTTTTCAAATGTAAGTGATGCATCTATATTAAAGAGAATCCCACGTGAAGCAAGAAGTAAAGTTTTACAATATAATTTATCGGAAAGCGGAGTAAAGTACTCATTATCTGACAGCAAAAGGCCATATTTATTTGTAAACGGCAATATGCAAACCAAAGCAAGATACCCAAATAATGAGCATTTAACTGCTAAAACCGCTGACGGAACAACGTCATTTGAGGTGCTTGATTATGATGTTTCAAAGTGGAACCGGGCAAAAGATACTGTTTTGGTAGGATCGGTTTTATCAACATATTTTTGGAGGAACTGCAATATCAGCGTTAGCGAAAAGAATATCACTTCCGATACAAAAATCAGAAAAGATGCCGAGTATTTTGTTGAAAATTTAATTGAAGAATTGGATTCTCCCGGCGAATATTTTGTTGACAGAGAAAATAATATTTTATACTATTATCCGAGTTGTGAATTATCGGATTCAACAATAGAAATCACTTCATTTTTAGATACTGCGGTTGTTATGAAAAATTCCAAAAACGTTACATTTGACGGGCTGACATTTGAAAAAATCGGCGGCAATGCATTTGATATTACAAATGCTGAAAATGTTAATATAATAAACTGTAATATTAATTACATTCAGGGAGATAATGCAATAAATATAACCGGAAATAATTGTGTTATTAGTGACAACAGCTTTTACGGCTGTTCTGATAATGTTATACTTTTTCACGGCGGAAGCGTTAAAACACTTATGGCCGGAAATGTCGAAATAAAAAACAACAGAATATCTTTTTGCGGATATGAAGGAAGACACAGTATAATTTCATCAGGCTCTGATGCAACAACAACACCTGTTGATTTTGGAAATAAAATTAAAAATAATATAATACAGGATTGCATGACATTTATGGGAATTAGCTGTAATGCTAATGATTACGAGATTAAATATAATGAAATAGTAAATCAGGGGTACTTAATCGGTGACGGCGGTGCAATATACATGGGTAAAAGCAATGTAAAATATGGTACTGAAGCTGCATACAACTATATTCATGACGGTCACAAGAATGATCCTCAGTATGCATATTGCGGACTGTATTCGGATGACGGATACAGCGGAACAAATTTTCATCACAATATTGTAAAGGATATGTATCAGGGAGTAATTGCAGGTATCGGAATGAATTGTATGATAAATGACAACTTGTTTATAAACAATTCCAATGCATCCGGCATCGGTTCGAGAATGACATCTTATTCAGTAAGCAACGGTGCCGTAGACAGCGGTATGCAAGGTATGATGTACAATGAAGCCAATGATTTAATAACAAAAACCACATACGGGAGCAAATTTGCAGCATATTATCCGCAAATAAAAGAAGGGCTGGAAAGAAAGCCTTATTTTGCACCCTGGAATTCGGAATTTACGGGAAATGTTACAATAGGCGGAAAAACAATATCGGAAAGACCGTGGCATCCGTATTACAAAATAGATGGGACTACACCGGTATTCAGCAGTGAAGCAGATTATATTAATGATCAAGGGTATGAGATTCAATATGGTAAAAAATATATCGGATCTTATTTATATGAAGGTGCTATAGTTGATGAGTTTTCGTTGTATGGTGCAAAGATAGAAGACGGGTACGGAAATGATTTAAACTGTACACCGCTTGGAAATCCCGTTTTTGATTATGATGAAAGATATTTTACAGATGCGAAAAATCAGGATTTTACTCTGACAGATGAGTTTTCATGCGATGTGTCGGATGTAAAATCAATAGATATGTCCGCAATCGGTATTATATCAACCACAAATCCATCAATATTTAATGTAAATGCAGAAACACCGGATTTGATTTATCCTGAAAACGGTCAGCAAAATGTTGATAGTAATGTTAAATTTGTGTGGAACAGAGTTAAAAATGCATCAAAATATAATATTATAGTTTCAAAAAATGCGGATTTTTCGGATGCTGTTATTAACGAAACATTTAATGATACGGCAGATGCGTTGATAAAAGAATATACCCTTGAAAACGAAAGTAAATATTATTGGAAAGTAACGGCTTATGGTCTTGCAAAAAATGATTCATTTGAAATTATAAGCAATACTTTTACATTTACAACAAAATCAAGTAACTTCTTGGATAAAAATAATCTGGAATTTGCAGTAGGTATTTTGGATAAACAAATTGCGGATTATAAAAACGGATATTTTACATATACTGACGAATCAATTAAAGATGAGGTTGAAGAAGAGAGCATAAGAACAAAATTTGTGTTGGAAAATGCAAATACACAGGATGAACTTGACGTACAAGAGGACTCCGTTTTAAATATTCTTGAAATGTCGGCCGAATATATAGAAAACAGTAACCCTGAAATAAAAGAATGTTATGTTGATAAAAACAATGATAATGTATACGTAAAGGGTGTTGGTTTTGGAAAAAACACTAAGGTATCGGTATTGGTTACAAACCCTGATTATGATAATATCACAGCAAAAGAAGAATTTGACTTAACATCTGTTCAGTATACAGATACATTAACTGCAGACGGCACGGGTGTAATTGAGTTTGTGTTCAATACAAGAATAAACAATGAGGACAGAAGCGGAGATTACACTTTATATTTGGGTTATAATGGAAAAATTCTTAAAAAGACTTATAATTACGGGATAATATCTGCAGGGAATATAACATATAAAAACTCGGATGGGGAAATTATATCTGATTTATCTGAATACTCAGGAAAAACCATAACAATGTGCTGTGATATTGATAATGATACAAATATGACAATTTCGCCGGCAGCAGTAACAGCGTTTTATAACAATGATAAACTCTATTCTGTTTTAGTAAATACAGATAATATTATCAATGAAAAAGAGGAAAAAGAGATTGTGTGGGAAGCTTATATTCCTGAAAATTTTTCAAAAGTCACACAAATAAAAGTATTATTTGTGGATTCTATGATAACATTGAGCCCGCTTACAAAAGCAAAAGTAATTTTTGAAAAAGACGTAACGTGAAAAATAAGCTGCTCATTTCACCGTTTTTCTTGACTTGGAGGATACCCATACGTCGTCGCTGCTCAAAACGGCAATCTGCTTGCTTCTCGCGTTAGGATTTGTGCCGCCGCATTGGCGGCGGAATGAAAATAATATGAAATTATATTTGTTAGGAGAAAATAAAAATGACAAATCGTGAAAACTTTTTTAACTTTATAAAAGGCAAAGAATATGAGAAAATACCGTTCTATATGACAATGTGTGATCAGCTTAAGAAAAAATTTAAAGATAAGTATAATATTGAAAATTATGAAGAATATTTTGATATACCTTTTAGACAGGAAGGAATTGCCCCTACACGTTTCCCCGTTGATTATTCAAAATATTACATTGGAAAAGACATTGATTATACAGGTGAATGGGGGGACGGACATAAATACGGAAGTATGGAGCATTTTACTCATTTTGTGCCATGTATGGATAAATTTGAAACAGTTGATGAAATAAACAGTTTTCCCGTGCCAGATGTGCTTGCTGACTACAGATGGGAAGAAGCTTCAAAGAGGATAGAAAAGTTAAAACAACAGGATTATATAGTTATAAGCAATATTGCCATTGATATTTTTGAACCGGCATGGTATTTAAGAGGTATGGAGGAAATGCTGTCAGATTTTTATATAAATCCCGAACTGGCAGAAGCGTGTTTGGACAGAATAAAGAATGTAAAAGGAGAACTTGCAAAAAGGCTTGCTCAATCGGGAGTGGATGTGATTATCTACGGTGATGATGTTGCTATGCAGACAGGAATGATGATGTCTCCGGAAATTTGGCGTAAATTTTTAAAACCGCGTTTAAAAGAGGTAATAGAATATGCAAAATCAGCAAATCCAAATGTATTGGCATACTATCATTCTGACGGCGACTGCAGAGTGATTATACCTGAGCTTATAGAAGTCGGTGCGGATATTTTAAATCCGGTGCAGCCGGAATGTATGGACCCAAAAGAGATATATGATTTGTATTCGGATAAAATTGCTTTTTGGGGAGGTATGGGTACACAAACAACTATGCCGTTTGGAACGGTTGATGATGTTTTTGAAAAGACAAAAGAACTAATTGGGTTAAATAAAAAGGGCGGTAAATTTGTAATTGCACCTACACATCTTTTAGAACCGGAAGTGCCGTTAGAAAATATAATTAAATTCGTTGAAACTATAAAAAATGCTTAAAAAGTATATTTA
>CASFSH010000069.1 GCA_949297205.1 uncultured Bacillota bacterium
AACGACCGCAGTTGTCGAAAAGATTTTGGACATTGATCGGTTTTTAAAGGAAAATGACGGAGAGGTAAGAATCAGTTATAAAAACGATGTTCAGGAATGGTGCCAGCGTTACGGATATGATTTACCTGTTTATCGGACAAATCAGACTTGGGAAGGTTATACTTCATTTTGCGAAATAGAGGAGTTAGGGGTTTGCGAACGCGGAATCGGGCATAACCGTAAAGAGGCGGAAAACGCGGCGGCAGAGTTGGTGCTTCAAAAACTGGAAGAAGAATTTGAGCCTGACGTCAATAAATTTATAGTAACTTTTGAAAACGCAGTCAACATGCTTCAGGAGTATTGTCAATCCGAGGATATGGCTCGTCCGGAATATGAAACAATGTCCGATACGATCAATGACGACAACAGCCATACTTTTGTTGTCCGCTGTTATTTGGGAAATCGGTATGCGGACGGGACAGGGAGCAAGGTAAAAGACGCAAAGAAAAGTGCAGCGTATAAAATGCTTGAATATTTAGGGGTGCTTTAATTTAAAAGATATTAGAATTTTTATATGATTTTAAGTAGTGTGACGGCATTTATAATCCGACAATCACGTAGAGACTGTTACCGATTCGGTAGCAGTCTCTTTTCGTTTGTTACACGCCTCTCAACATCTAACAATATTATTCCGCAAATATAGAAATATTATTCCTTACTGTTGACATTATGCCGATTGAGTGGTATACTATTCTTGTTATATTTATATGCGAAAGTATCGTATAGCGAGGAATTTCTAATGGCAATGACTACTAAACAGGCTTCCGAAAAGTGGGGTATCAGCGATCGGCGGGTACGCGTCCTTTGTTTACAAGGGAAAATAGACGGCGCATGGCGAGAGGGGAAACTCTGGTTTATACCGGACTCTGCTCCGAAGCCGAGCGACGGTCGGTATAAAAGAGAAGAATCTTTAATTGAGCAAATTATCACAAAGAAGGCAGAACTTGATAAAAGACGTCCTCTGACAGCGGGAGAGTTGGAGTGGCTGAATCAGGATTTTGCGGTCGAGTACACATATAACTCCAATGCGATCGAGGGCAATACTCTTACATTACGCGAAACGGATATGGTGCTGAAAGGTCTTACGATCGATCAAAAACCTTTGAAAGACCATATGGAAGCGGTGGGACATAAAGAGGCCTTTGATTATGTGAGCGAACTTGTGAAGTCAAAAGCAATGCTCACCGAGTCTGTGATCAAACAAATACATTCGCTTGTTTTGGCGGATAAACCGCAGGATCGCGGGGTTTACAGGCGCGTTCCCGTCCGTATCATCGGGGCAAAAAACGAGCCAGTACAGCCTTATCTCATTGAGCCGAAAATGAACGACTTGCTGATTCGATATTCGGAAAGCAAACAGAATATCGTTGAAAAACTGGCGGAGTTTCATATCGAATTTGAGTCCATTCATCCGTTTATCGACGGTAACGGCAGGACGGGCAGACTCATTGTCAATTTAGAGTTAATGAAAGCAGGTTACCCGCCGATCGATATCAAGTTTACCGACAGAATGCGCTATTACGACGCCTTTGAGGACAAAAAGCAAATGACGAGGCTCTTCGCGGAGTACCTGAATAAACGCTTGGAAAGTATGGTTGCGCTAATTTCATCAGATAATTAAAGGGGATATTTTAATGGCACGTTGTTTGTATCATAGCAGCTTTCAAAATTTTATGAAAGCGGACAACAATTCCATATTCGGCACTTTATGTGAGAACTATCACGGCGAGGCACTTACCACAACACGGGAAGCATGGCTGGGAGAAATTTCGATCTTAAAGAACGTTTTGCGCGGTTTTGATGATAACGGCGAGATCGTCTTTGAGTATGATATTCCCCGTCTCGGCAAGAGAGTGGACGTGGTATTGCTGCTGAAAGGGATTATCTTTTGTCTG
>CASFSH010000070.1 GCA_949297205.1 uncultured Bacillota bacterium
CTGAAAAGATTGAAAAGGCCGGTGGAAAGGCAGAGGTGATTTAAATGTTTTCTACAATAAAAAATGCATTTAAAATCCCGGACCTTAGAAGAAGAATATTTTTCACTTTGATGATGTTGATTGTATTCAGATTCGGAGCACATATTCCCGTTCCGTATCTTGATCCGTCGGCTATGAAAGAATTTCTTGGAGGCGGCGGATTGGACTTGTTCTCAATGTTTGATGTATTTACAGGTGGCGCATTTTCAAACGCTACCGTAATGGCAATGGGTGTATCTCCTTATATCAACGCGTCAATCATAGTACAGCTTCTTACTGTTGCAATCCCCGCTTTGGAAAGATTGGCCAAAGAAGGCGTTGAGGGCAGAAAGAAGATAAATAAAATAACAAGATATTTGGGTATTGTACTGGCTTTTGTGCAAGGCTCCGGCCTTTATGTAACACTTCACAATATCGGTGTTGAAAACAATATGACAACGATCGCAAACGAATCGGTTTTATCATTCTTCGTAATTGTTCTTACATTTACAGCCGGTACCGCATTCATTGTATGGCTGGGTGAATTGATTACCGAAAAAGGATTGGGAAACGGTGTATCGATGATAATTTATGCCGGTATCGTTTCGGCAATACCATCAGGAGCTTATTCAATATATAAGCAGTATCTTGATCCGGGTGTAATTTCCGTAAAGGGAGTTATTATATCGGCTGCAATATTGATTGTTGCTATTTTGGCAATTGTATTGGTTGTATTATTCAATACCGCAGAAAGGAAAATACCGGTTCAATACGCAAAGCGTGTTGTAGGAAGAAAAATGTACGGCGGACAGAATACAAACATTCCTATTAAAGTAGTTATGGGCGGAGTTATGCCGATCATCTTCGCATCGAGTATTATGGCATTCCCGGCAACAATTGTCAGATTGGTTACGGGAGGTAATATGCCGCAGACCGGTATATGGAATGATATTTTGGGATGTTTATCTGCAGGATTAAGTACTGCATGGTGGACATATGTTGTATATTCGGTATTATACTTCCTGTTAATAATATTCTTCACATATTTCTATTCATCAATTCAGTTCAATCCTATTGAGTTGGCGAATAATATGAAGAAGTCCGGAGGATACATTCCGGGTTACAGACCGGGTAAGCCTACAAGTGATTTTATATCTAAAGTATCATCAAGACTTAATTTTGCCGGTGCAATATTCCTGGGAATAATTGCGGTATTACCGATTGTTGTAGGTGCAATATTCGGAATACAGGGATTGCAGATAGGCGGTACTTCACTTCTTATCATGGAAGGTGTTGCACTTGAAACGGTACAGCAAATCGAATCACAGATGGTAATGCGTCATTATAAAGGTTTCCTTGAATAAGACGCTGATTAAATATAGAAAGGTGGCATTCACATGAAATTGATTCTGTTAGGTCCTCCGGGAGCCGGAAAAGGAACACAAGCAGAGATATTATCAAAGAGATTGGGTATTGACACAATATCAACCGGCGTTATGTTAAGAACTGCCATCAGAGAAGAGACGGAGCTGGGCAAGCTTGCTCAAAGCTATATGAATGAAGGTAAGCTTGTTCCGGATGAAGTTGTTGTCGGAATAGTTAAGGAACGTTTGCAGCAGGAAGACTGTAAAAAGGGTTTTATTCTTGACGGTTTCCCCAGAACTACGGCACAGGCACAGGCCCTTACCGAAACGGGCATTGAAATTGACAAGGTATTATCTTTGGAAGTTTCCGATGAAACGATAATTGAAAGATTGTCGGGCAGACGTGAGTGTAAAGAATGCGGAACACCGTATCATGTGGTTTACAAACCCTCATCAAAGGGTGATATATGCGATGTGTGCGGAGGAAAGCTTATTCAAAGAGCGGACGATAACGAAGAAACCGTCAGAAATCGTATTAAAGTATATCACGATCAGACAGAGCCTATAAAAGAATATTATCAGAAAACAGGGAAACTGGTTATAGCATATGGCAAGGAAGAGCTTGAAGAGACAACTAAAGAAGTTGCTCATGCACTCGGATTGGAATAAACGGTGATTGTTATATGATTACAATTAAGTCAAGAACAGAAATTGAAAAGATGCGTGCGGCGGGAAAGATAACCGGAGATGTTTTAAAAGTAATTGAACAGCATATAAAGCCGGGTGTATCCACTGCATATCTTGATAAAATAGCACGTGATTATATAGCTTCACACGGAGCAACGCCATCCTTCCTTAACTATAACGGCTTTCCTGCCGGAATATGTGCTTCCCCAAATGATTGGGTTGTGCATGGTATTCCTTCAAAGGATATAATATTGGCTGACGGAGATATAATCAGTATTGACGTCGGTGCATGTAAGGATGGTTATCACGGTGATGCTGCGAGAACCTATCCGGTCGGAAAAATTTCGGCTGAGGCACAGCGTTTGATCGATGTTACAAAACAAAGTTTTTTTGAAGGAATAAAATATGCTGTGCATGGAGCAAAGCTCGGAGATGTTTCAGCAGCAATTCAGGAATATGTTGAATCTAATGGTTATTCCGTTGTCAGAGATCTTGTGGGACACGGAATAGGAAAGAATATGCATGAAGACCCTAATGTGCCGAATTTCGGACATAAGGGAAGAGGTTTGAAACTCGCATCGGGTATGACATTGGCGATTGAACCTATGGTTAATGCCGGAGGGTATGAAGTTTGTGTTTTGGATGATGACTGGACTGTTGTAACAGAAGACGGCAGTTTATCTGCACATTATGAAAATACAATATTAATCAAACAAGGTGAATGTGAAATATTGACACTGTGAGGTGAATATTGTGGAAATAACTGCAGGATCCGTCGTTTATTCAAAAGCCGGACGAGATAAAGGAAAAAAATTTTTGGTGTTATCTTTGGAAAATAACTTTGCTTATATTGCCGATGGTGATTTAAGAAGGGTTGCAAAGGCCAAAAAGAAAAAATTAATGCATCTGCAAAAAACCAATTGTGTTTTTGAAATCGAAGATGATATAACCGATTCCGGGGTTCGTAAATTATTGGCACGGTATAAACCGGTTCAGAAAAGTTGAAGGAGGGTATTTCTTTGGCTAAAGATGATGTTTTGGAATTGGAAGGTACGGTTGTGGAAACCTTACCTAATGCAATGTTTAAAGTAGAGCTTGAGAATGGTCATCAGATATTGGCTCATATTTCAGGCAAATTGAGAATGAACTTCATAAAAATTCTTCCCGGAGATAAAGTGACGATTGAAATGTCACCATATGATTTGTCACGAGGCAGAATTACTTGGAGATCAAAATAAGGAGGTAATTATAATGAAAGTACGTCCATCAGTAAAACCAATTTGCGAAAAATGTAAAATAATTAAGAGAAAAGGCAAAATTATGGTTATCTGTGAAAATCCTAAGCATAAGCAAAAACAAGGCTGATGTTTACCGGATTGGGTATCAGACACACTTAATCAGTTAATTACTTATCAAAGGTGCGGCTGCCGTGAAATTTGCTCATTCACGGTTCTTGGGTAAGTTTTAAATATTATAAACAAAAGTTTTAACAGTTTGATATTTTATATACGGAGGTGTAAGAATGGCAAGAATCGCAGGTATTGATTTACCGAGAGAAAAAAGAGTTGAAGTTGGCTTGACCTATATATATGGTATCGGTTTACCGAGCTCTCAGAAGATTTTGGCTAAAACAGGTATAAATCCTGATACAAGAGTCAAGGATTTAACCGATGATGAAATTAATAAATTAAGAGAAGTTATCGACTCTGAATTTACTGTTGAAGGTGATTTAAGACGTCAAATTGCTTTGGACATCAAGAGATTGATGGAAATCGGCTGTTACAGAGGAGTTCGTCACAGAAAAGGACTTCCTGTAAGAGGTCAAAATACCAAAAATAATGCAAGAACCAGAAAAGGTCCTGCAAAGACAATGGCTAATAAGAAAAAATAATAAAGGAGGTACTGAACTCAAATGGCAAAAGTAGCAAAGAAAACGACTCGTACAAGACGTCGTGACAGAAAAAATATTGAGAAGGGTGCGGCACACATTCGCTCAACATTTAATAACACAATAGTTACTATCACAGATACAGCAGGAAATGCTTTATCATGGGCCAGTGCCGGTGGTTTAGGCTTCCGTGGTTCAAGAAAAAGCACACCGTTTGCAGCACAGACTGCAGCAGAAACAGCTGCAAAAGCTGCTATGGAACATGGCTTAAAAACTGTTGAAGTATATGTAAAAGGCCCTGGCGCAGGCAGAGAAGCTGCAATCAGAGCATTACAGGTAGCAGGTCTTGAAGTTAGCATGATTAAAGATGTTACTCCGATACCTCATAACGGATGCAGACCGCCGAAAAGAAGACGTGTTTGATTGTTATACTATTATGTTTTAGTTGAAGGAGGTTAATTTAGCATGGCTAAAAATATGCAGCCCATTTTAAAAAGATGCAGAACTTTAGGCATTGAACCCGGTACTATGGGTGTTGACAAAAAGTCAAACAAAAACCCAAAGCAAAGCAGAAAGAAAATGTCTGAGTACGGCTTGCAGTTAAATGAGAAGCAAAAGGTTAAATTTATTTACGGTGTACTTGAAAAACAATTCCGTAAATATTATGTTATGGCGACAAAGAAAAATGGTATTACTGGTGAAATGTTATTACAAATACTTGAAACCAGACTTGATAACGTAATATTCAGATTGGGACTTGCAAACACAAGACGTGAAGCAAGACAAATAGTAAACCATGGACATATTCTTGTTAATGGTAAAAAAGTTGATATCCCATCATATTTAGTTAAACCCGGAGAAGTTATATCTGTAAGGGAAAAATCAAAATCATCACCAAGAATAAAGGAAATTGTTGAAACAAATGCATCAAGAATTGTTCCTGATTGGTTGGATATGGATAAAAATACGCTTACAGGTAAGGTTGTAGCTTTACCGAACAGAGATCACATTGATTACGAAGTAGAAGAACATTTGATCGTCGAATTGTATTCTAAGTAATAATGTTATCACCCTCGGTAAGTGGAATGGTTGCATGAATATGTTAAGGAGGGTTTCAAAATGATAGAGATGGAAAAGCCCAATATTGAATGTACACAATTAACAGGTAATTACGGAAAATTTGTTGTTACCCCGCTTGAACGCGGATATGGTACAACTTTAGGCAATTCATTGCGCAGAATATTATTGTCATCTTTACCGGGAGCTGCGGCTACCTCGGTAAAGATAGACGGTGTTTTGCATGAGTTTTCTACAATTCCGGGAGTCAAAGAGGATGTAACTGAGATTATTCTCAATATAAAGAAGTTATCTTTAAAATTACACTCTGATTTACCGAAGACTGTTTATATTGAAGCTAAGGGTGCCTGCGAAATTACCGCAGGAGATATTAAAGCGGATGCAGATGTAGAAATATTTAATCCGGATTTACACATTGCAACGTTAAATGAAGATGCAAACTTGTATATGGAGATTACTTTATCCGGCGGAAGGGGTTATGTATCGGCTGAAAGAAATAAGCAGTATATGCAGCCGCCTGTAGGAGTTATCGCAATAGATTCTATATATACACCCGTAACAAAGGTTAATTACTCCGTAGAAAATACTCGTGTCGGACAATATATTGACAGAGAAACGCTCTCTGTTGAGGTTTGGACAAACGGAACAATAAAACCGGATGAAGCAATCAGCTTATCTGCTAAGGTTATGAATGATTTATTAAGATTGTTTATAGATCTTTCGGATGAAGCTAAAAATACGGAAATAATCGTTGAAAAAGAAGAAAGTAAGAAGGAAAAGGTATTGGAAATGACCATAGAAGAATTGGATCTTTCCGTTCGTTCTTACAATTGTTTAAAGCGTGCCGGTATTAACACGGTTGAAGATCTTATCAATAATTCCGAAGAAGATATGATGAAGGTCAGAAATCTCGGAAGAAAGTCGCTTGAAGAAGTTATTAACAAGTTACATGGATTAGGACTTGCCCTTAAAAAGGAAGAAGAATAATTCTTTGCATTATGAAAGGAGGTAATGTATAATGCCGGGAACAAGAAAATTAAATCTCCCAACAGACCAAAGAATGGCTCTTTTGAGAAATATGGTAACAAGTTTGTTGGAAAACGGTAAAATAGAAACAACAGAAACAAGAGCAAAGGAAGCAAGAAGTTTGGCTGAAAAGATGATCACTCTTGGTAAGACAAATACACTGCATTCACGCCGTCAGGCTTTGGCATTTATTACAAAGGAAGATGTTGTAACAAAATTGTTTGCAGAAATAGCTCCTAAGTATACTGACAGAAACGGCGGATATACAAGAATAATCAAAACAGGACCTCGCCGTGGTGACGCAGCTCCGATGGCTATTGTTGAATTGGTTTGATTTTAAAATTATTTAATTTTCAGATTATATAGAAATTTACGGTGATATTTAATATTGCCGTATTTTTTTGATTTTTTGAGTGAATATATTTACCTTATATACATTTTGTGATATAATATGGTACAATAAAGCAAAAAAAGTTATGAAAAATCATTTCAGAAAGGAAGATACATATGAAAATAGAAAAGATAGGTGTGCAGTTGTGGACAATAAGAGATTATCTGAAAACATCAGAGCAGATAAAAGAATCATTTAAAAAGCTTAAAAAAATTGGATACGATCAGGTTGAAACAGCAGGCTGCAGCATATCATATGAGGAGTTCGGAAAGATTGCAAAAGATACGGGAATTGAAATAATAAATACTCATGAAAACTTTGATATGATGTATAATGAATTTGATAAAGCTCTTGAAAAACAAAAATTCCTTGGTACTCTTCGTATGGGTATAGGCGGATATAGAAATGAAACACTTGCGGATTTTGAAGAATTTATAAGGAAAGCTAATATTGTAGGAAAAAAGATACATGACTGCGGAGGAAGATTGTCTTATCATAATCATCATGTTGAATTTAAAAAAATTGAAAATGGTATTGTACCAATGGAGCTTCTTGCGGAAAAACTGGATCCTGTTAATACTTCCATTGAACTTGATACTCATTGGGTACAAAGAGGAGGCGGAGATGTTCGGGAATGGATCAAAAAACTAAAGGGACGTATTGAAATCCTGCACTTAAAAGATTTTGCTCTGGACGAAAATTTTAATCCGATTTATGCCGAAATAGGAAATGGTAATATGTATTGGGAAGGAATTATGGAAGAAGCTGATAAAGCAGGTGTGAAGTATTATGTTGTAGAGCAGGATACTTGTCCCGGAGATCCTTTTGACAGCTTAAAAATGAGCAGTGACTTCCTGCACAGGAATTTTATGTAAAGAATCATATTATTTACTGTTGATTTATACTGAAAACTATTGAAAAATTTTTAAATTTATGCTAAAATTATAAAAAAATATTTCTACGGAGGATAAAAAATGAATAAGGGTGAACTTATAGCAGATATTGCAGAAAGGACGTATATGTCAAAGAAAGATACCGATAAAATATTATCAATAATACTTGGTACAATTACAGAAGCATTGGCAGAGGGTAAGAAGGTAAAATTAAAAGAACTTGGTACCTTTGAAGTAAAAACAAGAAGTGAAAAGACTATAAAAAATCCGCAAAACGGTGAAAGGATGATACTTCCCTCGAAGAAAGCTCCCTTTTTCAAGGCAGGAAGAATATTAAAGGAAACGATTAACAAGTAGTCAATAGAAGAACAACATTGATATAGGTAAAAAGAAAGTATTTTAGTATATAACAAGAGGTTGAAGCTTAATCATTGAATTTTGCTTCAGCCTCTTGAAATTTCAGAAAATCAGTATATTTTAAATCCCTGTTTTATATGTTCTGTGCATTATATGATGTCCTTTTTTATTTTAAATACAGAAAACGTGTTTACCTATCTGAGTAATAATCGGCCTTGAACGAATCCATGAGTTTGTGGCGGTCTGAGGATTGTAATAGTAAATCGAACCGCCTGTCGGATCCCATCCGTTAAGTGCATCTCTTGCGGCATTATAGCATGACTGAGAAGGTGTTATATTAATCTGACCGTCAGTTACGGCAGTGAATGCGCCTGGTTGATATATCACGCCTGAAATTGAGTTGGGGAAGGATGAGTGTTTTACTCTGTTTAAAACAACTGCGGCAATTGCAACCTGTCCGGTGTAGCTTTCTCCTCTTGCTTCACCGCTTATAACTCTTGCAAGAAGATTTACATTTGTATTGTTTGATGAAGAAGAACCTGTAGGAAGCCCGATTTTAGCAAGAGTTGCTGGACCGGCAACTCCATCGGGAGTCAAACCGTTGTTACGCTGAAATTGTTTTACTGCAGCTTCTGTTTTCGTACCGTAAACACCATCAACTGTTCCTATATTGTATCCCCATGATTTGAGTCTGGTTTGTATGTTCCTTACTTCACTTCCGGTTGAACCTAATTTAGATAACGCATATACGTTACAGGGTATTATTATTGCAAGTATTGTGAGCAAAATAATAAGTTTTTTCATATATAGCAATCTCCTTTTTGTTTCAAAGTATGTGATATAAATAATCTCACTTACAAAAATTTCATTGTTATTAATGGCTTTTAAACTTATTATTTCTAAAAAATAATAAAATATACAGTTTTCGTTATTATTTAACAAATGGTTTTGTGGTTGCAACAGATAAACCTATAATAGTGTTTGCACCTTTTTCTTTTAATTCTTTTGCACATGAGTTGATTGTTGCTCCTGTAGTAAAAATATCATCAAAAATAATTATATTCTTTCCGGCAATTTTCTCTTTGTCACCAATAAATGCATTGGAAATATTATGTATTCTGTCATGCCTTTTCAAAAGACTTTGCGCTACGGTATTTTTATGTCTGTATACACAAAGAACAAAGGGAATATCAAGAAGTGATGATATTTCTTTTGCTATAATTTCCGATTGATTAAATCCTCTTTGAAAAATTCTCTGACGTGAAAGAGGAATCGGCGTTATAAAATCAAAATTATGCAGATAAGCTATATCTTTAATATTTTCATAAATAATTTTAGATAACAGATTGCCTATTTTCCATTCACAGTTAAATTTGAATCTGTAAATTAAACTTTTTAAAATATCGTTATAGTAGAATATCGAAAATATGCAGCTTACATCACCAATCCCGTCAAAGGGAGAATCATGGGGAACAAAATCAAATTTTTCAAAACAGTTTTTGCATATGCCTATATTATCGTAAGAAACACTAATATTATGTTCCTGTTTTCTTTCACGGCAGCAAAGACATATAATACTTTTATCCGAAAACAAACTCATGCTTTTCTCCTTTCTGAATTAATATATATATTTTATAACTTTTTTTCAAATGTGTCAATCATAATAAAAATATTAATTTTCTATGAAAAAATAAGGATAATACTTTAAAAATTCTAAAAAAAGTGATA
Organism: uncultured Bacillota bacterium; assembly: GCA_949297205.1. Lineage (GTDB taxonomy): Bacteria > Bacillota > Clostridia > UBA1381 > UBA1381 > RGIG1988. Next base: position 9,430 of record CASFSH010000070.1, read on the forward strand.
TGATAATATAAAGATGAAAAAGCGGAGGTGACGACGTTTTGAAAATCAGAAATATAATCTGTATATTGTTATTGGTTCTTACCGGCGGATTTTGCGCTAATGCCGTAACATACTCAACCGTTGAAGAAGCATATGATATTATATGCGATGCCAAGGGTGAAGATATGGGTACATATTTTACCAGAGGTGAATTTTTGTCTTTATTGATGGAATGTATGGGTTATAACAAGGATATATATGTGTGCTCATTTAGTGATGTATATGATTTAAATTGGCAATATACTTATATTGCGAATGCTGAAAACAGAGAAATTGCTTTTGGGTGTTATGACGGTCAGTTTTATCCTGACAGATATATAACAGCTGAGGAAGCTGTTACATTTATCTCAAGAACATATAAGATACAAAATACATATGACGAAAATGAAAAAGTTAATCTGACAATGTCGGAATATTCAAAAGGATATATTATGTATGCCATTAAAAATAATCTATATCCCATACGACAAAATACATACGTTCCTGCCGATGACTATTTGACAGTGGAAGAATGTAAGAAGTTAATTAATGCTTATAAGAATATAGAAGATAATCTCTTAAAGGAAGTAGATTTTCTCTATGGTTATCCTAAACCGGTGGGAGCGGGAAGTACAGAATATATAAGTATAGCACTAAAAAGCAATAAACCTTGTAAGGTATATTATGATATAAAGGAAACAGACAAGGTAAACAGTGAATATGTGCCGGAGGTTGAATCTTTAGATAAACTTCTCGGAGAGGTACCTTATGAAGATTATGAAATAAAACTGATGATAAAAGCAGAACAAAATGTAATGTATAATATATATCTTGTTGCAGTTGACGAATACGGGAATAAGGGGAGAATTTATACATTAAAAAACATTTCTGTCCTCCCGTATACTCAGGGAAACGGAACATTATCAAATCCATACAAAATATATACTGCATATCAGTTGGAACAGATAAGATATTATCCGGATAAAGCATTTCTTTTGTGCAATGATATTGAATACAATGGACAATGGGAGCCTGTAGGTAATGTGAATGAACAGTCGTCGTTGTTTACCGGTGTATTTGACGGAGGCGGATACAGTATTACAGGGCTTGAAATAAAAGGTGAAGACAACATTGGAATGTTTTCAATTCTTTTTGGCGGTACCGTAAAAAATTTGTCGGTAGAAGCACAGGCTGAAGGAAATAACTATGTAGGTATAATAGCCGGAGAGTCTGAAGGAGGTTTGATTGAAAAATGTCATACCTCCGGAAACGTGAGAGCAAAGGAGAATATTGCCGGAGGCATAGCAGGCAAAAATAACGGCGTGATAAAAAACTGTTTATCCGCATGTTATTATGTGGAGAGCTCGTCATACAGCGGAGGAATAGCCGGAAACAATTCCGGAGATATATCTGAATGCTTGTCTTGCGTGACACATATATACTCAGATATGTATGCTTCGGGAATTGCCGGCATTAACATTGACGGGGTTATTAAATCCTGTGCGGCTGCAAGCAGGGAAGTAACGGATACCTTGACAAAAAACAGCGGAAGAATTACAACTAACCGAGAAAACGGAAGAACTGAAAATAATTATGCATATCAAGAAATGGTATCCGGTACCACAGCATACATAGGCTCTGATTTGCAGGACGGTGAGGAAGCAAGCTGGGAGGATTTGACCGGACAAACGTTTTATGTCAATAAGCTAAGATGGGATTTCAGAAATATCTGGACAATAAACCGAAATATTGATTTTATTATGCCTGTAATAAGAACTGTAAATGTACCCAAACTAACCCCCGGAGTTACCGTTTATATGCCTTATGGGATATACAATGAACAACAGCTAAGAGA
>CASFSH010000071.1 GCA_949297205.1 uncultured Bacillota bacterium
TATATGAATATCCGGAAGAAATTGTAAAAGATACTAAGGTCGAAAACGGTTCATTTGAATTGGGAACGGAAAATTGGAATGTCGGTAATCATTGGAGTATAACAGATGAAGAAGCATACAGCGGAAATTATTCATTAAAAATAAATAACGATTCAACAGGATCTGATTACTGCAATACCACACAGCGTATTAAGGTTGAACCGAATACAGATTATATAATAAGATATTATTATAAAGGAACAGGAGATCTGGTTATGAAGGTCCTTGATCCTCAGACGGGAAGTGCTATAATTCAGGATTATCCTAAGACAGCACAGGATTGGACATTGGTAACAGTACCGTGGAATTCGGCAGATAATACATGGGTTGATTTGCAGTTTATGGACAATGTAGCTGTTATGTATATTGATGATGTTACATTTTTAAAGAAAACCGATACATTTGCAATACTTGACAAACAGTTTACTGACGGAACAAAGACGGTTACAAGTCTTAACGGCATTGATAAGATATATGCCGAATGCCTGATTGACAATCAGAGTACACAGGAACAAAAAGTAACTGTAGCTGCAGCAGTATACAATAATGATAAACTTATTGATATTGAGTATTTGGATTATACAGTATCTGCAGGCGGAGTTAAAAGTGCCCGCGTAGGAATAAATATTCCGGGAACTGACGGTTATAGTGTAAAAATGTTTGTACTTAATGGATTAAACACTTTGATGCCTTATTGTGAATATACAGAAATTAAAGCAGATCAGGAGTAAAATAGATGAAAAAAATTTATTATATACTTATATGCATGATATTGTGCGCAACTGCAGGAATAATGATACAGTGCGGAGTTTCAGCGGAAACTTATTATGTCGACAGCTCGATTGGTAATGATAATAATTCCGGACTGTCGGAAAATGAAGCATGGAAATCATTGGAGAAGATAAATTCAAATGTATTTAAGCCGGGAGATTCTGTTTTATTCCGTGCAGGAGAAGTATATAACGGAAATCTTGAATTACATGGAAACGGAGAAAAAGATAACCCCATTACCGTAGGAAGCTACGGTGATGGGGAAAAACCGGTAATAAACGGTAAGGGTTCGTATGCAATCTTGCTTGAGAATCTAAGTTACTGGACTATTACGGGATTGGAAATAACAAACAAAAGTACATCGGGTATAGTCAGTTCCAAAAGTGGAATAACCGCTATAGTTAACGAAGGGTATACATCATACGGAATACGTATTGAAAATAATACAATAACACAAGTGGACGGCAATTGCGGATCATTTGACAATGCAGGAATTTTCTGTCGTGCCATAGGAAATTTTGATGGTTTATATATTGCCGATAATGACATTCATGATATTAAAACTATAGGAATTTATCTTTTAAGCCATCAGGACACAGGGATAACTCCGTCATATAACGTGCATATTAAAGGCAATACCATTACACGCAACGGAAGAGACGGAATTATTGTTACCAATGCGCAAAATGCTTTGATAGAATACAACAAATTATTTTATATCGGTGCAATGGGAGAAAATCTGAATTGGATTGCAGGAATTTTTCCCACAAGATGTACAGACGGAATAATACAGTTTAACGAGGTGGCATATATAGTTGAAACAGGAGATTCGTATGCCTATGACCTGGATGTAGGATGCACCGGAACATTTTATTTTCAATATAACTACAGTCATGATAATGCAGGCGGTTTTTATATGCAGCCTTCCGATACTATGAAAAATGATACCGATAAATGTATTGTAAGATATAATGTGTCATTAAGAGAACGTGGTAGTTTTCGCATACAGTCCGATCATGTGGAGGTATACAATAACGTGTTATATGATTCACAGGAACCTTTACAGATAGGCTCATCATATGTGGGCGGAATAGAGGATGTTAATTTTTATAATAATATATTTGTGTCCCCCGGCACACCGGAATATTGGCCGGAATTTACATACAGCAGTAATTTGTATTATGGCCATACGCCCCCTGAGGGACACAGAAATTCGGTTGCGGCTGATCCGCAGTTCATATCAGAAGTTGTGGAAAAGCCTCAGGATTGTGTGTTATCGGAAAATTCTCCTGCTGTCGGAGCGGGACAAAGAAGTAACGATGCAAGCCGTGATTATGCCGGAAACCAGATATTTGACATGATACCTGATATTGGTGCATTTTCTTCAGATATTGAATTAATCAATGCAGTACGAGACAGCAGCTTTGAAAACGATTATACGGCATGGAGTCTCGGTGAGCCTTTTTCTGTTACCACCGATAAAGCGTATGACGGAACTCACTCTTTAAGACTTTCCGGCATGACATCATGGAACGGTGCACGTCAGGATATTACTTTGCTTCCGAATACCGATTACAGCATGGAATTTTATGTTACAGGAAATGCATATACAAGTGTCAGGATTTTGAATTGGCAGGAAAATATTCTTGCAAACTCCGGAATGTTTTTGCCTTCCGGACAATGGGAAAAACGTACTCTTGATTTTACTACGGACAACACGGGAAATATAAGAATTTTTGTTGCTGATGCTGGTATGGGAACAAATTATTTTGATTCCTTTAATATAACTGTAAAAAGAACAAAATCATTTCAGGGAGATAATTCGGTAAAACCTGATTGTATTACTTTTCCGGCGGTGGGTTTTTCGCAAAAATCGGGAGTTTCGTATTCAGAAGATGTTTTGATGTCATGTGACAGCGGTGACTGGGTATGTTTTTCTGATGTAAAATTCGGTACAGGATATAATAAGGCGGCATTAGAGTATGCCGTTCCGTTTGATTATGCAGGAAAGAATATATATTTGCGGCTTGACAGTCCCGACGGCAAAATAATAGCAAGCAGTTTAACAAAAAGTACCGGGTCATGGGAAGATTTTCAGACTATGACTTTTACTCTTGATACTGTATACGGAACTCATGATTTGTATATATGTTTTGGAGAACAAAAAAACATAACAGGTAATTTTGTCCCGGAAACGGTATTCGGAGTCGGAAATTTCAGACAAATATCGTTATATTGATATACTGTCAGATATAAAAATTAATTTGGAAAAAGAGAAAATTTCATTAAAACGGATTTTTCTCTTTTTGTGTGTTATGACATAAAATATTTTACTGTAGTAAAAAAATGTTTATGACGGGAATTAATGGGTATATATTATAT
>CASFSH010000072.1 GCA_949297205.1 uncultured Bacillota bacterium
GAATTGATACTGTGTGAGATACCACGCATCCCTTTGCAGTCGTAACCTCGCCCTTGATAATCCGTCAAGCGGAAACTAACTGATTAACAAACAAGCAAAGAGACTGTGGTCAGAGCCTCCTTTAAATCGTCTTGCGAGGAAAGTATAACTGATCCACAGTATCTTACAACAGTATAGCACTTTTTGCTCGTCCTTGGAGAGGGACGTGAAAAACTACTACTTCTTATTATACGAGGAACTATGCCACCCTACGCCCCCCGAAAAAGCAAATTCGAAAATTTCTCTAAAAATAAAAAACAGAAATTTATATTTATATAAAACCTTTTTGATGACAATAAACGAAAAAGAAAAGCTGTAAAATAATCGTCCTTAATTAAGGCACAATTTGCTTAACGTTTCAGCGACAAAATCAATCATGTTGCTATTTCGCATTATTCCCTCGATTTCCGCAAAAAAAAATTTTATCATTCCGCCCGCAAAGGCTATTTCTCAATCTTTTGATTTTGCTTCTCGTGACAAAATGACAACTTATGCCATTTTATGACTTAGAAACTGCAGTTGTAAAAAATTTTTTACATTTTTTCGATAGTTTTTACAATTAATATACAATTTTTAACGTAAAATTTTACAAGCATATGAGATAATACTTTTGTTATAGAAACATAAAAAGTTTATCCTATAACAGCAAAAAACTTTTAAGGAGTTCTTTTATGAAAATCAGCAGAAACTTCATCAAGTTCGGACGCATTTTCGCAATGTCCGCAGCCCTCATATTATGCTTGATGTGCTGCATGCCGTTGTCTTCCTGCGAGGAACAGGACGAAGAACAACGCAAATACGACGTGGCGATCCGTGTAGCTTGCAGTGACGGAGAAATCTATGAATTTCCCGTCGGCGAGGACGAAAAGCATTTGACCATCCCCTATGACGGTACGGAACGCACTTATTGGGTAGACAGCTACAACCTGCCCGATCACCCCCGCTATAGCGACGAATGGCTTTCGCCGAGCGGCGAAGGCGCCAATGTATTTGAGCTAAGTATAGCGATGGAAAGTATGGGTGAGGTTAAAAGCATTCACAATCAAGGGCTCTACTGCGTAAATGTATATGCTGACAGTACATCGGACATTTGGAATTTCAGACATGTCTATTTGTTTGTAACCATCAAATAATCGGAGGCATACAATGATAAAAGCTAAAAAATATCTAATATCATTTTTATTTGTTTTAATTGTTACACTGGGCGGAATTATGACTATGAATTTTACAACCAGCCCTTTTAATGTTAACGCTGATGCTGCAATTTATTATTCAGAAGAAAAATATACTAACAGCGATTATTTATTGTTAGACGATGGTACAGAATCGCTCACAAAAACTATAAAGGATTTTTCCGAGGAAGTAAAAGCTTCCCCGACGGGGATCGCTTTCCCCGAACTGTCACAAGTTATCCCACTTGAATATCTGGAATCTTCAGAAGAGGAAGAAGTTTTTCAATATAACGGAAAAGAATACGGCTTTTATGTGGCAAAGGATGGGAACTATTTCGATGTTCTTTTGATAGATTTTGTGTACGAGTTTGAAGACAACCAAACTCATTCCAACATCGAGTATAAAATACGTATCAAGCCTATATTACAGCAGACATTTCTACGCGGTGTGGATGATAACGGCAATTACATATGGACTAAATCCGAATTAGGAAATTACACATATTATGTGGCCAATCCACGGTTTTTAAGCGTCATCCAAAATGAAAACTCCTTAAATTACGGAGACAACGGATATAATAAAATAAACGATGGATGATTTAACTGAAATCATATATGCATATGAACAACAATTAATCAAATTTAATATTCTGCAATCAGACGTATATAATCTTTCGACAAACCACCCAGACTGCGTGATAGAAGATATTTTAATAAAAACAGTCAGCGGATTAAAATCCTACTCTCCGTACAGTGAGTATTCTCCTCATTCAACCGTCAGTGTACCTTTGTACTCGCAATTTTTTACCGCAGAAGTTATCATATTTGCGAAAAGTGATTGCGCGACGCGAAAGTCGGCTTTCAGTTTTGCCATCGCTTTCCAATACGAACAAGGAGGTGCGAAAATGCTGCGCAGTATCAAAAAGGCTTTCGATATGGTCAAGCAGGAAGATCCGGATACGGCGATCACCGTACATACCATCCGTATGTGGTGCAAGGAAGGCAAGATAAAATGCCTGACCGCCGGCAACAAAATTCTGGTCGATGTGCAAAGCCTGATGGACTATATCGCTATCAAGGAGTAA
>CASFSH010000073.1 GCA_949297205.1 uncultured Bacillota bacterium
AAGCATTGGAAAATGGCACTCCCGAGCAGAAAGAAAGCCTTACTAATGCTATTAAATGCGGAAACATTGTCCCACACGCATTTCCGTTTACTACTCATACGGAATTGCTTGACGGCGATACTCTTGATTACGGTCTTTCTATCGTTGATATGATTGACGAAATCAGAGGCAGAAAAACTGTTTGCGCAAAAATGACCGATGTACCGGGGCACACAAAGGCGCTTGTTTCTCTTTTGGCACGGCACGGCATTAAGTTGTTGCATATCGGAGTTAACGGCGCCTCTGCAGTACCCCAAGTTCCCGAGTGCTTTTTATGGAAAAACGGCAACGATGAGATAGTTGTCATTTATTCGGGCGACTACGGTGGAGCATTCAAGAGCGATTTAATTGACGAGGTACTGTATTTTGACCATACACTTGATAATCACGGTGCACCGTCTCCCGAAAAGGTAAAAGCAAAGCTTGATAAAATTCAAGAGGAATTCCCTGATTACGAGGTCGTGGCAGGCTCGTTAGACGATTATGCCGAGACTATTTGGCAAGTTAGAGAAAAATTGCCTGTTGTCGAAGACGAAATCGGCGACACCTGGATTCACGGCAGTGCGTCTGACCCGTACAAATCCGCTTGCTTGCGAGAGCTGATGCGCCTAAAAAGACAATGGCTTGCCGATGGATCAATGAAAAGGGACATAGAAGAATATACAGGCTTTACCGATAATCTTCTATGTGTTGCCGAGCATACCTGCGGTATGGACACAAAAACATATTTTGCAGATTATGAAAACTATCTGAAACCCGATTTTCAGAAAGCAAGAAAAAGAGATAAAATTTACATTAAGCATCCGTTCAGAGATTTTCCTTATAACATTCTGAATATTATAAACAAAATAAGATTTAACAGCTCTTACAGCATAATTGAAAAAAGCTGGCAGGAGCAAAGAGGGTATATTGATAAGGCTATAAGTCATTTGAATGCAGAGCATAAGGAACAGGCAAAAAAGGCACTTTCACGCCTTGTACCGAATAGCCTTATTACTCTTAATGATGCAAAAAAGCTTGATGGCACCGTAAAGGCATTTGGCTATGAGCTATCAATAAACAGCTATGGCGGAATAGGTATTCTCTCCTGTGACGGACAGGAAATAGTAAAAGTGAATGACAGACCGTTTGCAGAATACCGCTCCTATACAAGCAAGGATTACGATTTTTGGTTTAATCACTATTCTCGTGATTTTGATAAAAACAGCGTATGGTCATATCCCGATTTCGGCAGACCCCTATTGAAATATGCTGACGGTAAATATCCGCAAGGCCGCTTTTATTACCAAATGACCGATGCGGTTGTCGCAAAAGAAGAAAACGCGGTAAAAGTATCGGTTAATCTTAAATGTGATAAGACTGCCTGCGATTTAGCCGGAGCACCGCGAACAATTCAGGTGTTATACACTATTGACGCTCAGGGAGTTTCTTTTGATGTGCTTTGGCTTGACAAGGATGCTAATCGCACAACCGAGGCGATCTTCCTTCATCTTTATCCTGCTTTTGATGTTTTTTCACTGACAAAGCTTGGCAGTAATATTGATTATAAAAGTGTTGTTTCTATGGGTGGAAGGAATCTTCACGCTGTAGAAAAATGCACTTTTAAATGTAGTGGAGAAGAATTTGAAATCCAAAATCTCCACTCACCTCTTATATCTTTAGGTCAGGGCAAAATTCTTGAATATGACAATAAAATCGAAGATTGCGCTACCGACGGAATTTCCTATGTTCTTTATAACAATGTTTGGGGCACAAACTTCCCTCTATGGTATGAGGACAACGCTTGTTTTTCATTTAAAATAGAACAACAAAGGTAACGATTATGAAATTAGTTTACAGAAAGCCATTAACATTTCCTCTATGGGCAAAGTTCGATGTAAAAAACGCAGAAAAGCAGTTTTATTCATTAACAGCTAACGGAGTAAAATATACTGCAAGCGATGAGGTTTTACCACATTTTAACCATATTGAAATGGCAGGTCTTGAGGCTTCTTCGATAATTAGCTATCGAATAAGCAAAAACAGAAAATTAAAGTTATATATCCTTTGTGTTTTTCCTCAAATTAGAGTTAATCCAAATGTAACACAGGGTAGCTTTACATATCATTTTCAGAGTGTGGATTTTAAAATCAAAAAAGAAGAATGCCTTGTTAAAAGCGTTTTTCTTAATGGAGATTTGAGAATTGAGCAACAAAGTGAAAGCTTTGATATTGTTCGTCAATTTTTTCCTGCCTACGATAAAAAGGCGTTAGTAGAGAATATAATTTTCACAAATAAGAGTAGCAATTCAAGGACTGTATTCTTGGGCGATTATAAGGCTTGTAAAAAAATCAGCGGTTGTTATTTTGCTGATAAAAATCAGTATTTCGCTTTTACTAAAGTGTTTTACAATAACGAGCCTATTGATTCAAGACAGAAATTTACTGTTGAGCCGGGCAAAAGCATAACTCTTACAGTATGCTATTCGGCAGAAGCATTGGACTTAGACGAGATAACGAATCAGATTGATAAAAGGCAGAATTTTATTGGTGGTCTTAAGAACAACCTGTCTGTCTCAACTCCTGACAATTTGTTAAATAAAATGACCGAGCTGTGCAAAATAAGAGCTTGTGAAAGTATTTTTAATACTAAAAACGGGCTAATGCACGGACCGGGTGGCGGCAACTATTATGCTGCGCTATGGACCAACGACCAGTGCGAATACGCAAATCCGTTATTTGCTTATCTTGGCTATAAAAAAGGGCAAGAGCAAAGCTTAAATTGCTATCGCTTATATTCAAGGCTTGCTTCAAGTGACAAGGCTATTCCTACAAGTATTGTTGCTTGCGGTGACGGAATATGGAATGGCGCAGGAGACAGAGGTGACACCTCAATGTATCTTTATGGACTGTGTCGTTATCTTCTTACTACCGGAGACAGAAAAACAGCCAATGAGCTTATGCCGAGCATTGAAAAGGCTGTTGATTATGTCGTTAAAAATATAACTGATGATTATATAGTGAAAAGTGACAGTGACGAGCTTGAAAATCGTTTTGAAAGCGGAAAAGCAAATCTTTCTACATCATGCATTACTTATGATGCGTTTATATCACTTGGATATATTTATAGGTCATTCGGTAATAATGATAGGGCAAATTATCTGTTATCACTTGCAGAGAAAATCAAGATGGGTATTGAGCAATATTTTGGCGCCAATGTTGAAGGTTATGATACATACAAATATTGTAATGAGGAAAGAAAACTTCGTTCATGGATATGCTTGCCGCTGACAGTCGGAATATTTGACAGGAAGAGCGTTACTATCGAAGCGCTTCTTTCTGAAAAGCTGTATAAAAATAATGGTTTCCTTACAAGAAGCGGCGAAAAAACCTATTGGGATCGGTCGGCATTATATGCAATAAGAGGTCTTTTTTACAGTAACGAGGCTGACAAGGCACTTGATGTATTAGAAAATTATTCAAAGGAACGTCTGCTCGGATGTCATCCTCCATATCCTGTTGAAGCATTTCCGGAGGGTAACTCCGCACAGCTTTCAGCGGAAAGTGCTTTGTATTTAAGAATTTTTACAGAGGGTGTATTAGGCTATCGACCAACAGGCTTTGACTCCTTTGAAATAAAACCAAGCTTACCGAAAAAATGGGATAGAATAGATTTTAATAAACTCAATTTGTTTGGAGAGGAATACAATATTTCAGTGATAAACGGAGATTACTATACCGTAAAAATCAATGGTTATACAATAGAAATTGCAAAGGGTGATAGCTATGCTTATCACAGAAAGGAGCAATAAATGAAATATTCGGTTAATAGAGCTATTCATTCTGATTTTAATGTGATTGATGAAAATAAGCTGCCTGCAAGAGCATACTTTATTCCTTTTTCAAATAATGATGCTTTAAGCAAAACCGACTACAAAAACGAACGCTACAATTCTGACAGAGTTGTAATGCTTAGTGGCGATTGGGATTTTAAGTATTACAACAAATTAAGTGATATACCTACCTGTCTTGATACAGATAATACGGATTTTGACAGAATTTCTGTTCCAAGCACTTGGCAGAGAAAAGGATATGACCAGATTGCGTATATCAACACCCGTTATCCGTTCCCTAAAAAGCCGCCTCACATTCCGCAGGATGTTGCTGTCGGCATTTACAGAAAGAATGTTGAATTGAAAAAATACAGCCGTCAAATTATTTCGTTTCTCGGCGTTGCAGGTGCTTTGGCACTTTATATTAACGGCGAATATGTTGGCTATTCCGAAGGCTCGCATAATACTGCTGAATTTGATATAACAGAATTTGTAAACGAGGGCAATAATGAAATTCTTGCCGTAAACTATAAATGGTGTAACGGAACATATCTTGAATGTCAGGATATGTTTAGAGAAAACGGTATTTTCCGTGATGTGTATATCATTAATCAGGAGGAAAAGCATATTGACGATTTTCTCTTTAGGACGAGCAAAAATGCTGATGGTACTTATGATTTGAAAATCAAAATTGATGGCAATTTTGATGATGTTGACATTTCCTGTGACCTATTTACAACAAAGGAAAGCAACACAATTATAAAAAATCTTAAAGTAAATGAATGGACGGCAGAAACACCCAATCTCTATGAGGTTACAATCAAAATAAAAGATGTTGAGGTTATTCGTACCTACATTGGCTTTAAGGATGTAAAAATTAACGGCGAGGTATTTTTATTCAATGACAAGCCTATAAAAATGCTCGGCGTTAATCATCACGATACCCATATGACAAAGGGCTATGCTGTTTCTCTTGACGACCTTGAGCTTGATATTAAGCTTATGAAGGAATACAACTGCAATGCAGTAAGAACCTCACACTATCCACCTGACCCTGTATTTTTGACTATGTGCGATATGTACGGTCTTTATGTTGTTGATGAGGCAGATATTGAAACACACGGCTTTTATGCAGTGCCACACAGTACATATAATCCAAACCGACTCAGCAATGATATTAAGTGGGCGTCACATTATCTTGACAGAGTAAAGAGAATGTACGAAAGAGATAAGAACCACCCGTCAATCACTATGTGGAGTTTGGGCAACGAGTCCGGCGGATACAAATGCCAGGATGTTTGCTATGATTTTCTTAAAAAGGTTAATCCTGAAATTCCTGTTCATTACGAGGGTGCAATACGCAGTAAGCGTTGGGCTTATGATGTAGTTTCAAGAATGTACGGCACACCTGATTTGATGAGAAAAATTCTTAAGGGTACGGCAGGAAGCAAGTATAAGGGCAAGCCTTTCTTCCAATGTGAATACGCTCACGCAATGGGTAACGGACCCGGTGGACTTGAGGAATATATGGAGCTTTTCTATTCCTCAGAGCAGTTTATGGGCGGTTGTATATGGGAATGGGCAGACCATAGCGTTTACGATGAAAATGCAAAGTATAAATGGACCTACGGTGGCGACCATAATGAGCCTATTCACGACGGAAACTTCTGCGTTGACGGACTTTTTTACCCCGACCGCAAGCCGTCAAGCGGAGCTCTCGAAATGAAAGTCTGTTACAGACCGATAAGGGCTGAATATTCGGGAAACGGCTTATTTGAGCTGAAAAATACAAGATATTTCAAAGACAGTTCGGATATTAATATTTTATATGAGATAATCAATAATGGTAAAATTATTGGAACGGGAAATATTGATGCTGTAATTAAACCGGGCACAAAAGAAAGAATTAAAATCAATTCTGAATTTTTTTCCGTGAAAGACTGTGACACTTTTGTAAACTTTATATACAGAGAAAAAATTTCCGGCAAAGAAATTGCAGTTGAGCAGGTAGTCGTTTCTCTGTCAAAAATTAAGACATCAAGTCTTTGCAGCTGCGCTGAAGTCAGCGAAAGCTCAGATAAAATCAGTGTTTCATTCGAAAACGGGAAGGCTGTATTTGAAAAAAGTAAAGGACTTGTCAGTTATTGTGTTAACGGCAACGAATATCTCAACACAAACCCTCTTGATAAAATGAGTGGCTTTGTTCCTCATATTTACCGAGGCAGGCTTGATAATGATCAGTATATGGTGATTTTCTGGAAAATCATCGGTCTTGACTGCTCAAGGGCAAAACTTGTTTCATGTAAAGTGAAAAATGTAAACGGCAAAAAATGCGTAAGCACCGTTTATAATTTTGTAACAAGAGGACTGTTTATACTTGCAAGAGCAAGGGTTGACTATTTGTTTGAAAAAGACGGCAAAATGAGAATTAACGCTTCTCTCAAAAAGGTTTGTCCTCTCACCGACCAACTGCCGCGCTTCGGCGTTCACTGTGAGCTTCCGGAAAGCTTTGAAAATGTTGAGTATTACGGCAGAGGACCGGTTGAAAACTATTCCGACTTCAAGGAACATTCTCCAATAGGTGTTTATGAAACTACTGTTTCAAAAATGCCTCACAAATATATCAAGCCTCAGGATTCAGGAAACAGAGGCGATGTTCGTTACAGTATTGTTATGAATGAAAACGGTACAGGTTTGAAATTTACTGCCGTGGAGAATTACTTCAGCTTCAATGCAAATCACTTTACATTGAATCAGCTTAAATCAGCAAAGCATATTGAGGACTTACCTGATACCGCTACTACATTTACTGCCGTTGACGGCTTTGTGAGAGGTACGGGCTCGGGAAGCTGCGGACCTATTCCGTCAAAGGAGCATCAAATTAAATTCGGCTACACTTCACCTCTTGTATATTCCTTTGAGGTTGAACCGTTAGAATAAGGAGAGTTTTTATGAAAAAGAAAATAATAATATCAACTGTTGCAATTATTCTCTGCGTTGCTCTGATTTTTAGCTTGACGGCATTTGCAGGTGATGGATTTACAAATTTGAAAACCCCTGTAAATGCAGAGAATTTAGCTTCATCTCAGATTGAAAGCGTTGCTGACAGTAAGGAAAGCAAGAAGTCTGTTAATGCTGTTGATTCCGATACGAAAACTGTATGGAAATCATCAAAAAGTACGGATTCTCTTGTTTTAACATTCAAAGAGGAACAGACTTTTAACACGGTTGTAATTCGTGAAAAGGGTTGGAAAATAAAGAATTTCAGTCTTTCATATTATGTCGATACTCCCGGCAACGAACATTGGGAAACATTTTACAGACAGGATTCGGTAGAGGATTATCGCTACTGTGCATTTGATACCGTTACTGCCAAGCAGTTGAAATTTGAAGCCACATCAACAAACGGTTGTTTCAAAATCAGCGAAATCGAGATATACAATTCTCCCAAAAAGAATATTGACGGCTTCAGAGTATCGGATTATGTTGTAACACCGCAGCTCGCAAAAGGAGAATTGTTTAATCCCGAATCAAGTAATTGTCTTCAGCCGGAGTATTGTGATGTGGTAAATCAAATACATATCATCGCATCGGCAAAATGGAACAATGAGGGTGAGCTTATTATCCCCGACGGTTTAACAGGTGATGAGTTAAAGGCTTGCGTAAAGCAGATGAGAGATTTTTACGGCGAAAAGGACCTTGAAATTTTTGCCACCGTATTCTTTAATGCCTGCGACCCTGATACCGTATTTACACAGTACGGAGATGTTGTTATTGAAAATACCGTTGCATTTTTGCGTGAATACGGATTTGACGGCGTAAGCTACGACTGGGAGTATCCCAACAGGAACCAATGGGATTTGTTCAGTAATCATCTTATAAATCTGAAAAAGGCACTTTCAAAATATGATATGAAGGTTTCCTGTGCTGTTTGCCCATGGAATTTTTATATGAGCAAGGAAGCAATCGATGCTCTTGACCAAATAGAAATTATGTCATACGATTTGTTTGACAATGACGGTAATCACAGTTCATTTGCAAGCGGCGCCGTACAGCCTGTTGAATATTTCCTTGACAAAGGCTTTAAGCCGGAGCAAATTAATTTAGGTTTGCCGTTTTACGCAAGACC
>CASFSH010000074.1 GCA_949297205.1 uncultured Bacillota bacterium
TAATGCTACCTGCGCGGGCTGCAATCTGTCGCAATCTCTGCCATTTGCAAGCAAAGCAGGTGCGTTGCTCCGATTTAAAAAGATTTTAAACAATATTATTTCAGACATTTTAAAATATGACTTCTTATCATTAGCTGGATAAAATATTAAAATTAAATTTTACGATAAGCAGTTCTCATTATAGTACAGCTTGTTTACATTCGGATAAAACGCAACGCGCCGGGGTATTTTGTATACTCCGAACGGTGCGTTTTATCTGTAGTTTTATATTTTTTACGGTTTTGAAACAGTCTAAATTAAAATCCGTCAGACCGTATTTTTTTTATTGCAAATTAAGCTTGTTTTTCATAAAGTAGTCGGAAATAAAGAAATATATCGCGCCATACGCAGTCTCTAAAAGGATAAGTCCCACTATGAGCATATGCGGCAGTGAATCGGTAAGATTAATGCCGGTCAGGGCGTTGTTAAAAAAGCTGCCTGCCGCAATGAGCAGGAAGGTGTTTATAAATTGACTGGCAATATAGAATATTACATAAACGCACACCGAGGATAGTATCTTATGAGTTGTAAATGAGTGACCTACACTTAATGCGGCGTAAACCATCAGATTTGACGCTGCAAGTGAAATCAAAATCAAAATCGAAAATTCAGTCACTGCCAACCATAAATGAATACTTGATGCTTTTGCCAGTTCTTCAAAGAAGCGTTCTGCTGCTTCAAAGAGATTGGCTACAGTCACATTGCTGCCAATGATAAAGAATAATATCCCCGCTATAAATGCAACTATAACGCTGAGCAGCTGATATATTATTGCCGGGATAAGTTTTCCTGAAATATTCTGCCAAACCGATACGGGAAGTGTATTCATAAGATACCCTTCACTGTCAAGAAGATTTTTCTTATATCTGTATATGGCAAAAATGTAGCTTGATATTATCGCAGCAACTATCAGAACAAAAAAGAGTATCATCGATACAATGGAAGCGACTGTAAGTAATTTGCTTCCCAAGGAAAAATCCGGATGAATTTTTACGAAAAATGATGAGATTAACCCCATTAGAATAACAGCCCCGTAAATGGGAAGAAGCAGCCTTCCCGAAGCCTTAAATTCGTATTTTATTAATTTTCCTAACATCTGAATACCTCCCTAAATAACATATCCACACTTTTTCCTTGTTTTTCCCTGATATTGTCCACCATGTCCTGAAGGACTATTTCGCCGTTGTTTATAAAAATAACTTCATCTAAGATATTTTCCACATCGGCTATCAGATGGGTGGAGATTACAACGCTGGAATTTTCTCTGTAGTTGGATATAATAGTGTTTAAAATATAGTCACGAGTGGCAGGGTCAACACCGCCCATTGGTTCGTCTAAAAGATAAAGGTCTGCATCGCGGCTCATGACGAGTATAAGCTGAACTTTTTCCTTGTTCCCTTTTGAAAGTGTTTTCAGTCTGACATTTGTGTCTATGTTGAGATTATTAATCATCTCATATGCCTTTTGAGTTACAAAGTTATCATAATAGGAAGCAAAAAACTCCACAAGCTCTCCTACTTTCATCCAGTCGGGCAGACATACGCAGTCGGAAAGATATGCCACATTTCTTTTGCTCTCAATACCGGGATTTTTGTCATTGATAAGTATTTGACCTGAGCTTGGTGTCAAAAGTGCATTTGCAATTTTGATAAGCGTTGTTTTTCCGCTTCCGTTAGGTCCTAAAAGACCTATAATTCTTCCGCGTTTTATTGATAAGTTCAAATTTTTCAATGCTTGTTTGCCTGAATAATTTTTGCATAAAGCATTGCATTGCATGATAATTTCATTCATAAAAGTCAACCCCTTTTTTCAAAATTTAAAATAAGCTCGGCGGTTTGTTTTTTGTCAAAGCCAATCTTTTCCATGTTCTTTAAAAAATTTTCGATGTTTTCTTTTGCAAGTTCGTTTTTGATATTTTGGATCATAGATTCATCCTCCGTAATAAATCTTCCGCTGGTTCTGTTTGAAAATAAAAGCCCCGAACGTTCAAGCTCCGACAAAGCCTTTTGCATGGTATTTGGGTTTACACCGGCTTCTGAAGCAAGTTCACGCACCGATGCTACTTTGTCCCCGGGTTTTAGCGTCCCTGAAACTATAAAAAGCTTCATCTGTTCTATTATCTGCGCGTATATTGCTCGATCGCTGTTAAATTCCCATTGCATATTGCCACCTCCATTTGTATTATTGTATTAACTAACTAATACAATAATACTATATATTTTTTACTTTGTCAATACTTTTTTTAAAAAAAATTAAAATAATAAAGAAAGTGCTTTTTTAAAGACAGCAAAAAGCAACCGGAAAGTAAAAAAGGTTGTCCGGTTGCTTGATTTACTGTATAATTTTAGGATAAACAGAAATTTTGACTAAAAAGCTCATTTGCAGCATAAAGAAAGCTTTGATTTTAAATACCATATAAGCAAAAACCATATTATTTGTATTTTCATGCGGGCGGTGTAAAATGTGACAGCTGCTGCAATAAAAAATACAAAAGTTATCCTTATTTTTTTATAAAAAAACGGGCTGTCATTTGTGAATTTACTCATTTATGACAGCCGCGATAATTAGTGACAGATTGTTTACTGCCTATCTTTACTTGTTATTGTATTTTGAATTTAGCTCTCTTACTATGATTTAAAAGGTCAATCAGGTGTTTATCACTGTCAAATTCAGTTCATCTTCACCCTGTGCATCCGCAATAATTTTTGAATGTTCTTTTATATTGCCTGTAAGTGATAGTTTTGCAAGTTTATCCTCAAGCAGTTTTTGAATTGCACGCTTTAAAGGTCTTGCACCGTATTTTACATCGTAGCCGTTTTTCAGTATAATATCCTTTGCACTGTCTGTAATTTCCAGTACGGAATTTTTTTCTGCCAGCTTTTTCTTAATGTCGGCAAGGAGTAAATCGCATATTTTGGATAACTCATCTTTTGTAAGAGGTTTAAAGGTTACAATTTCATCAATTCTGTTTAAAAATTCAGGTCTGAAGAATTGTTTAAGACTTTTATCCACGTTGTCTGAAAGAGTAAGTTCTTCGCTTGCACCGAATCCGAGTGCAGAGGATTTGTATTCCGAACCTGCATTTGTTGTCATAATAATTATTGTATTTTCAAAATTAATTATTTTTCCATGACTGTCAGCAACACGTCCGTCGTCAAGAATTTGTAAGAACAAATTAAATACTTCGGGATGTGCTTTTTCTATTTCATCTAAAAGGATTACGGAATATGGTTTTCTGCGTACTCTTTCGGTAAGCTGTCCCGCATCGTCATATCCCACATATCC
>CASFSH010000075.1 GCA_949297205.1 uncultured Bacillota bacterium
CGAGATTTGCCATACAAAAATCAATTGATTTTTTAATATGCTCCCAAACAGTGCCTTTACCGCCGTCATAATATTCAACTTCTTCATCCAGATAATCCAGAGTACCTTCTTCGATAACAATATTGTATGCGGTCATTACAAGCCACAAATGATTGTCCGAGTGTGTTCTTGCAAGCGGCTCCCAACCCTCTGTAGGGAAGCAGTAATGGTTTGTATGACCGTCCTGATATTGCTGTGACAGCAACAGATTCAACTTATCCTTTGCACGTCTTGTATCAAACGGTACCATTGACAGTATATCCTGTGCAGTATCTCTTACACCAACACCTCTGAATGTTCCTGTTGCATAATATGAAATATTTCTTGAGAACTGGAAGTTTCTTTCCGCCTGATACGGATTCCAAATATTAATCATTGTTTCCGCATCTTTATCGGGGATTTCACACTTAAATTTGTTTAAATGATTCTCCCAATGTTCATGCAATGCATTAAAGGATTTTTCAACAAAATCTTTCTCTCTGCAATGTGCAGCGCAATTTTTTATTTCTTCCTCTGTCATTGCCGTTCCTAAAAATACATTAACAGTCTTTTCTTCTCCCGCCTTTAATTCAACATCAAGCTGAAGGGCAAAACAGGGATCTCCGCCGTATAATGTTGAATTTGTACATTTTCCCTCTTCAATATTTTTAGGATTTTCTTCGCTTCTGTATGAACCGACAAATTCATCTCTGTCACAGTCATATCCCGATACGGGAACATCTGCCGCAAAGTATACAAGAGGTGTTTCATCAGGCTTAGGCTGCATTTCTACGCCGTATTTATACACAAGAATATCTCCCAAATTATATACTGACAGCTGATGCTTATTGTAGCACTGCCACTGGAGTTCTCTCATAAATTCCATCATTCCCAATTCAACATATGGGAAGATTGTTATTTTTTTGTCTGTATCTGAAGTTAATTTAATGTTCCATATCAATGCGTTTTCATATGGGCCAACAAAGTATGTAGCAACAGCTTTTACACCGTTTTTCTTTGCTTCAAATCGTGAATAACCCATACCATGGGTTGAGCACCACTGTTCAGGCTTTGACTTACATGGTTCATTTGTAGGCGTCCAATAGTCATTACCATCCTTTATATATGCGTAAAATCCGCTTCTGTCTGTTGGCAAATGAAAAAATCTGTAATGGTTTATTCTCCATATCTGCGGTGATTTATAAAAAGCCACACCGCCTCCTGCCTGCGACATCATTGTATGAAATGTACCGTTTGAAAAGTAATTCATCCACGGAGTAGGAGTATTATACTTATCAAAAGTTATTTCCTTTTTTTCGTTATTAAACTTATACATAATAACATCCTTTCTCTTTAAATTTTGTATATAATATTTTTATATAACAAACAAAATTATTTCATGGCACTATATGCCACTTCACATGCTTCTTTCTCCATATTGCATTTTAATCTGTAAATTTTGGTATTATCAAGAATCATACCTAAATTATCATACATCAATGATGTCAGAGTCGGTTCTTTAGGCCGCTGCGTCTGAGTTATAAGAAACATAAGTGCATTTTTGCTTTCTTCTACCGATATTGTATTAACAGGTGATTGTTCCAATATGCATATTGCTTTTAAAGGAGCACAAATATTATTATTTATCCCCTCTTTTCCGCACCATGGTGTGCCATACACCCGCACAATGCCGTCTGTTTTCCTGATTATCGGTTTGTCCCCGTTTATCACAGCTGCTCTTTGTCCGAATTTATCAAGCCACAAATTCATATGAGTAGTCTTTCCCGTGCCGCTGTCAGCTGTAAAAAGATATGCTTTATTATCTACACAAATTGCCGCAGCATGAATAAATATTCCGTTATATCTGAGTATTTCATTGCAAATATTACGATATATACATGTATTTTCTATAACATCCAACGAATATTGAGGAGTTTTTTCTGCTTCTTGTTTTAATTGCTCGTTTGTTGCAAACGTCACAAAATCCACTGGTTTATCACCATTATACAGATAATCACGGCAAAGGTCATATGTATATCTGTACCTCGACTTTGCTTCTATTATAAGATCTGCAATCTTCAATATCATATGTCAATCCTCCGCAAATTCTGCCTGTACTCAACAATAAAACTAAACCACACTGACATCACGCCAACGCCGAAAAAACTTATTTTCACGTTAATCTGTTTTTAACCATATTATATTATATAACATACTCGTTTGTTTTGCAATAATTTTTTTAATTAATTTTTAAAGAGGTGAAAATAAATGTATAACCGCGAAAAAGCAGTTCAATATGCCCATAAATGGGCTTTCGGCAGAAACCCCGCATATTATAACTTTAACAACATAGGAGGAGATTGTACAAATTTTGCATCTCAGGTTTTATATGCCGGCTGCGGTGTGATGAACTATACTCCAACATTTGGATGGTACTATATAAACGTCAACAACAGGGCTCCCGCATGGACAGGTGTAAATGAATTATATAATTTTCTTATAAATAACAAAGGTCCCGGTCCGAAAGCAAAGCTTACTACGTTAAAAGATATTGAACCCGGAGATATAATACAATTGGATTTTAATTCGTCCGACGGAAGATTTGATCATTCTCCTGTTGTGGTTGACGCCGGCAGAGGAACACCCACTACCATTCTTCTCGCCGCACACTCAAAAGACGCAGATTACCG
The DNA here is from genome assembly GCA_949297205.1 of uncultured Bacillota bacterium. GTDB lineage: Bacteria > Bacillota > Clostridia > UBA1381 > UBA1381 > RGIG1988. The sequence goes on from CASFSH010000075.1 coordinate 2,709, forward strand.
TCCTCTCTCTTCTTATTCCTTTTACAGATACAGAGCTTTAAAAATTTATTGTTAAAAATTTTGCATATTTTTTGCAAAAAAAGAAAGACTATTCTATAGATATTTAAAATAAATTTCTGTATATATTTATGTTATTTATTTTAAGTATTGAAAAAATAACTCTGGAGGGAAAATTATGAATAACAAATGTTCAAATCCAAATGAAAGTATTAAATGCACAGTTCAGCAATGTAAACATCACTGCAATTCAAAAGATTATTGTTCTCTTTCTTCAATTATGATAGGAACACATGAATCAAATCCTACTGCCTGTGAATGTACAGATTGTAAGTCTTTCGAACTTAACTGATTTACAAATTAAACATTAATGTAAAGTATAGATTTGTAATTCTTTATATTTCAAAAAAGATTTTAAACTTTTATTGATTTTTGCTACACAATTTTTTACAATCTAATACTAAATAAATATTAAAAATGCTCTGCTTTCCTTTGAATGCGGAGCATTTTTTTGACGGTATATACAATATGTTTAACCGATGTATTCAATTTTATAATTGCCGAAATTAAAAATAACTATGTGTTTTCGTCGTTTAGCATACTCCAACGTCTTAACAGCACCCCCAAAGGAATAGTTCACATATGCAACGAGATAATTTGATTGATTTATCATATATTGATTGGATTTCAATATCCAATAACGTTTAGGTGTATTAAGCGGAATATCAACCATAATAATATTATCATATTCTTTATAATACTGTTCTTTATAATTATTTATTTCAGCAGTACGATAAGGAATTATTAAATTCAGTTCAATTTCCGGATATTCATGTTTCAATTCTCTAACAATATTTGCAGCCATTGTGTCTTAACTTCCGTAATTCCCTACCCAAAATTCTCTTACATAATTAACCGTAATTAATTCAATGCATTTATTGTAAATTAAATTTTTCAATTCATCTTTATAGCCTAAATGCCCATGCCATGCAAAACAACAAATCTTTTTATCCATACTGTACCACCTTTTATAAGATATTGCATTTCTTATATTATGTATTATATATCTATAATTTGCAAGTATATTTTATATAATTATAAATACAATATCTGAAAGGGGTGTTTATATGAAAAATTTATACTTATTACGTACAGAAAAACATATAAGTCAGCTCGCTTTATCCACTCAATTGGGTGTTGCACAGGAAACTATCAGTGCATACGAAAAAGGCAAAGCTTTTCCAAGTGTCGAAACCCTGATGAAACTGTGCGACATATTCAACGTATCCGCTGATTTTTTGTTGGACCGAACAGAAATAAGATACAGCATCAAAGATTTTTGCGATAAAAATCTTTCTCCTGAAGAACTTGAACTTGTAACCACCTTTCGAAAGCTAACATATCCGCAGAAAAATAAAGCTTTAGGCATAATTATTGGTATGGCATCGCAGTCATAAGCAGGTGCTTTTCGTTACACAAAAATGAACAAGCAGCTGTCTGACACCAACTGCTTGTCACTGAATTTTATTTTAATTATTTTACCATAACTATTGATAAAGATCCTTCCATATTTACCTTATATTTTTTTTATTGCATTTCATATTTTATTTGTATAATTACATATGTAACATATAAAAGAGGTGTTTATATAAAAAAATTATGCTTATTTGCTGATTGATGCTGTTCTTGTTTCCTCATTCCATTCAACATTGAATCCGAGTTCTTCACTTAAAAATCTTAACGGAACAAGTGTTTTATCATTGATAAGCCTTGCAGGAACATCCATAGCTTTTGAAACATCATTCACAACTGCTGTTGTGTTATCAATAGAAAACATAATCGTTGTATTCTCGTCATTTACAAGTGCTGTATTTGTATCAGCTATCCAGTCAACTTCTGCTCCCAGTGTTTCAAAAATAAACCTTAAAGGAACAAGCGTTCTGTCATTTTCAATTACAGGCATTGTATCAAATCCTAAAATTTCACCATTGACCTCAACGTATGCGGTTTCACCGTGTTGTAAGGCAGTCTGTATGTCGTTCATATTAAATGTCAGTTTAAATCCATATTCACTATACACAATACTTTCATTTGCAGAATAAAATATATCATCTTTATTATTTGTGCTTCTTTCGGACAGCTTAATAAAATCATCAGATATTCTGACTTTTGTATAGTAAACACCGTCATCGGAAAAGCCTATAAAGACTCCGTCAGACAACATCATTTTAGCTACATATATCCCATTTATAATATAAACATTGTTATCTGTTTTGGTTTCATAATTTATTGGGACAAAACCAGACGGTCCGTTCTTTAATTTTATATTATCTATAGTGTCTCTTGATGTATAAGAAATATTGCTTGATGTTTGTCTATCGTATTCAGGGAGCAAAACAGACTTACTGTTGCTTATCGGCACTTCTGTCATATCATTTTCAACAACCCAATTTTCCATATCGTCAGAACTCAGAATTGTATATTTATCTTTATTTATTAAGTCTCCTATTTTAACATAATATCTGTTGCCGCAATACGCCATATCGCATACATCACCATCGAATAAATATGTTTTTACTACATTCCATTCATTATCAAGCAAAAATAATGTGCGCCCGTTTTCCAAAGCGCCGCCGCGACCTTTCGGATCTTCATATCCTCCAACACGAGCTATATAATATTCGCCTGTATATTTTATTGTTGTTGCACCTTTTTGATACATTGAAAGATAATTTTCACTCGATATACTTGATTGTGAGTAATTTATAGCATCTCTTGATTGTAATACTGTCGAATCATATTTAATATATTCTTTTCCTGTCCATATCGGTTTCTGTTCTGAAGGTGGAACATATTGAATTTTATCACATATTCTCGTCTCATTGAGATTTACTAAAGCATGACTGCTGTTCTGATAAATCGACAACGGAATATACTCATTCACAATCGGATTAATAGATTTGAAATTTATTTTTTCAAAGGTAAAACCATCATTTGAATAATAAGCGTCATCAAACGACGAAAAACAAAATATGCCTTCATGTGTTTTCTGCATGATTCTGTCAGAGATAGTGTTTGGTAAATTTGTTGTATACTTTGTCCATTCAGTTGTATTATCAAGGCTTATTGAATACGCAACAATAGAATCATTTTCTTCATAGTAAATAACATATGAGTCTCCTATATTTGTAAATAGCAGCCGCTTTTTATTCGAGTTATTTTTATTCGGCAATTCAGGAAGCACATCCCATGTTATTAAATCAGTTGAATATACAATATTGGGAATTAATCCGTCTGCAAAATACACATTGTTTATATAACTTACTGTAGGTGAAAAAATATAATGCAGTTTAGACATATTTTCAGCTTGAGAAAAGTCTATTTCTTCAAAATTCACAAAATCAGTTGTAAAACCAACTAGTGCAGTTGATGAAGCATATGGTGTGTCTTCATCAGATTGTCTTACTAAATATTTTCCATCTATATACTGAAAATCTTTCCCTGCAATAACATTTGATGCTTGTTTGCTCCAATTATATCCGTCAGAAGATTTGTAAACATTGCAATTCGATATGAAAACAAATTCGTCGCCATCCCAGATAATATTTTCAATATCCGTATAACATACATTCAAAACTTCATTCCATTTTGTCAAATTATCAGATACGCCAATATATCCATTTGTGCCTACCATCACATAGACACTTCCGTTATAAGCGCAATCTGTCATTTTAACTTCACGGTCTCTACCGACAACATATGGGATATCTTCGGCATACACAATTGATGTAACAAGCATCGACATTAACATCATTAAAGTGATAAATATTTTTTTCATTTATAAAACCTCTCTTTCTTTTTAATTTATTCGCACGGAATTTGCCATTCCTCCGGCATTGCCTGTTGTCAGTACAATATCAATAACAGCATGTATGCCCATTCCGTTTCCCTCTGTTAGTACGCTAATCAAGCTATCTTTTTTCATAGGGTTGCTTTCACCTTTATATACTGCATAAAGTATTTCATCAGGGTCATTTGGGTTTCTATAAGTTATAACATTATTTGCTGTAGTTTCAAGATCAATATTAATATTTCTTTGATATGTGCTATGATTATAAATTTCATAATCATAACG
>CASFSH010000076.1 GCA_949297205.1 uncultured Bacillota bacterium
GTATGCATGAGCTGAGCAAGATACGAAGTCAGGAGCTGTGATAAGGTAAGTTGATTTAATCGGTTTGTCACCAAATCTCAAGTGAGATACAGTAACACCGAATGATTTTTTAGAGTCATAAGCAAAGTATGCTTGAGCATCTTTGTCTGTATATTGACCGATAATTTTAATAGAGTTTTTGTTAGCACCAACGGTACCGTCAGAACCAAGACCCCAGAACATGCAGTTTGTAGTTCCTTCAGGTTCTGTAACGATGTGTTCTGTAACTTTCAATGATTTGTGGGTTACATCATCTTCGATACCAACTGTGAATCCATGGAAGCCGTTGTTTTCAGCGTGTTTGTAAACAGCAAGTACCATTGACGGAGTGAATTCTTTTGAAGATAATCCGTAACGTCCGCCGATTACTCTTACATCTTTGTTTTCAAGAGCTGCAATTACATCGAGATACAACGGTTCACCGATAGAACCAGGTTCTTTAGTTCTGTCAAGAACGGTGATGCGTTTAACAGATTTTGGAAGAGCTTCATTGAATCTTTTTACGTCAAACGGTCTGTAAAGTCTTACCTTAACCAAACCGTATTTAGTACCGCGTTTAGCGTTGAGGTATTCAATAGTTTCTTCAATAGTTTCGCAGCCTGAACCCATAGCAACGATAACATCTGTAGCGTCAGGAGCTCCGACATAGTCAAACGGATGGTATTGTCTGCCTGTTACTGCAGCAACTTTATCCATATATTCCTGAACGATATCAGGAACCATGTCATAGTATTTATTAACTGTTTCACGACCCTGGAAGTATACGTCTGTGTTTTGAGCACCTACTTTGCAGATAGGAGCTTCAGGACGCATTGCTCTTTGTCTGAATTCTTCAATATATTTAGGTTCAACTAATTTAGCAATATCTTCATAAGAGATTTCTTCAATTTTGTGTACTTCGTGAGAAGTTCTGAAACCGTCAAAGAATTGCAAGAACGGAACTTTAGCTTTATAAGTTGCAAGGTGCGCAACAAGAGCTAAATCCATTTCTTCCTGAACTGAGTTAGCGGCAAGCATAGCATAACCTGTGTTGCGGCAGCCCATAACGTCAGAGTGATCTCCGAAGATTGATAATGATTGTGCTGCGATTGCACGTGCAGCTACGTGAATGACAGACGGAAGCATTTCGCCTGCGATTTTGTGCATTACAGGAATCATCAACAACAAACCTTGAGATGCTGTGTATGTTGAAGTTAAAGCACCTGCAGCCAGTGAACCGTGTACAGCACCTGCAGCACCGGCTTCTGATTGCATTTCTGCTACTCTTACTTCTTTGCCCCAAATGTTTTTCTTGTGTTGAGACGCCCATTCATCAATCCATTCACCCATAGTTGATGAAGGAGTGATAGGATAAATTGCGGAAACTTCGCTCATCGCATAAGCAATATGCGCTGCGGCGTAGTTGCCGTCAACTGTTATTGTTTTTCCTGGCATAATTAACTGACCTCCTTATTTAAATATGCGCTATTACTTAATTGTAACTATACCCTTGCATGATAATACAAACATAATATTTTGACAAAAAATCCGGTAAAAAATATTCTTTGTAAATTATTGTAAAGATTACTGTTGTTTTTTTATTTTTTACGTAAAATTTTAAATTCACGGGAGTTATATAAACAGTTATCTTCATGGAGAAAATATTATGAATCTTACTATTTCCCCTAATCTTCAAATTTTTACAAGCAGACAAAAATATAATACAAACAGCAGATGTACTCAGCACTCAAATCTAAACGTATTAAGCGCAGATACAGTATCATTTACTGCAAGAAAAAATACCAAAGAGTCTACAAATGTTATTGCAGAAGCAATACAACAGTCATATCTTTCTCAGGTAGGTAAATTTATTGAGTCTGCCAAAAATTTTCATATAGGTTTAAAAAATGCATGTGAAAAACTTTCTGATGAGGGATTTGTTTATGATGAAGTTTATAACAGTAAGCATCCTGTAAAATCACGTGCATCTTTTATT
>CASFSH010000077.1 GCA_949297205.1 uncultured Bacillota bacterium
TGTTATATTTTGATTTCATTTTTATTATTTTTGATATATCGTCATCTTCGTTATACTGATATTCTGCGTCAATATAGCATCCGAAATAATTTTTCATTGAAACCTGTGATATTTCATATTCCGAATCTCCGATTAAAATAACACCCTGACGGGTTTTTGAATATCCCGGCAATGCATAATCAGCCGTTGCCGTCACAATTCCTTTTACGTTGTATACAGACATTTCTTCCGTTAACAAAGTTTTTTCCTTATCAACTTTATAAACAGCTTTTCCTCCCTCAAAAGTCATTGTAACAAGGGGTGCCTGCAAAGTATTGTATATAAGCTTTGCCGCCTGTGCATATGTTATTGTATCGTCCTGTCCCGTTGACTTTATTCCGTCGGTTATGCCATTTTGCATTGCTACATTCATATATCCGTTATTTGTTCCGCCGTTTTGTATTGCAAGATTATCATAACCTATAAGTTTTACCAATGTCATAACTGCCTTTAAAAGAGTTACTTCTCCTTCGGCATCATAAACTTCGCCAAAGCTGTCTGTTTTTTTCATTGTCTGTTCATCAGAATCCACAATAACAGAAATGGCATTTCTAAACTCGCTCTGAGTTATTTTTTCATTCATTGCCTCATCACTCAAAGCAGACATTATCCCGTATGCGGACAAATATTCAATTTCCTTTGCATATACCGCTGTACTGTCCTGGGCAAAAACGGTCAATGTAAGAATATATGAAAATATTAAAACAAAACCAATTATTTTTCTCTTCATGTCAATTCCTCCGTTATCAGTTATTTTCAAGCAAAGTCATTGCTCTGTCGATAATTACCGCCGCTTCTGCCCTGGTTAAGCTTTTTAACGGTTCAAAAGTAACATCTCCCGTTCCTGTCATAAGCTTTGCTTCGGCAACACTGTAAATCGCATCATATGCATATTCCAATTCTTCTTTTAAAACATCTTTGAATACAATACTTTTCCACGTATATTCCTTTCCGTACATTGCAAGCAATCTTACAAGAATTACTGCAACGTCGGCTCTTTTAATACTCTGTCCCACTCCGAAACTGCCGTCCTCCATACCGTTAATCAGCTGATAGTAAACACCTCCGCATATATAAGGATAATACCAACTGCCGGTATCAACATCGGTAAAAGTAACATCTTCTACACGATTTCTCAATCCCAATGCTTCAATTACCATTTTTAAAAATTCTTCTCTTGTGACCGGGTTCTGAGGCTGAAAGTTTCCGTCTCCTGTTCCTGAAATTACTCCTTTTTCTTTCAGTCGTGCAATTGCCTCGGCTGCCCATGCTACGCCCTCCAAGTCATTAAACGCATATTCTGTAGTCTGCTGACTATTATTTTCATCAGACTCATTATTCTGGGTGTTCCCGGTAATTACCTGTGACGGATATGAAATAACGCTTCCGCCCGAATCGGGTTTACGACTGTCACTGCTTCCGCCTGATGATCCCCCTGTCGAACCCCCACCTGTGGAGCCGCCTGATGATCCTCCGCCCTGATTACCGGCATCTTCAACCTGCTCATCAAAGATTTCCTTTATATCTTCAAGATTTTCTGCTTTTGTTACCTCAGTCTTAAATCCTGACAATGCTTTATCTTTTTCACCATTGCCAAGATCATTGTATTCAGACAGATCAATTTTCAAAATTGTATTGTTATTTTCAATTACTTTAAGGATTTCAGCCCACAAAACATTATTCATTTCTTCAATTATCATGGTAAAATGAATATGATTCCTCATAGTTTCAACCGTCATATCCTGAAAATTATTTCCTGCAAGCTTTTTATATGTACTCTGTGCGGCTTTGTCGTTTTCCTCGGATATAAACCAAGTATATACCGTTTCATCTATACCTAATGCACTTCTTTTTTGTGTATCCTCCAGTGCCGCTTTTATTTCATCCGCTGTTTTACCGTTAAAATTTTCAAGCAGTATGGCTTCATCAATATATTTTCTTATTTCTTCTTCCGTTTCGGGAGCCTTCCTTTCAAGCATATTTGAAAGAACAAATTGTATCGCGGATTCATTGCCCTCTGCGCATAGGTCATCCCATGCTTCAATAGATATAACATTCATTTCGGAGTACTTAACAAGAATATTTTTTAATTCCGCGCTGTCTTTTCCGGCATATGCCTGAGAGATTTCATCATACAGACTCACCAGGTCTTCGGGACTTTTATAACTGTATGTCATTACATATTCATTCTCATCATTATTTGCATAATATCCTATTCTTATAATATAATCTCCCGACTCTGAATTCTTTGTATATTCAAAGCTGTAATCTCCGTTTTCATCTGCTTCGGTCTGTGCAATGTATTCTATTTTGTTTTTGTCAAGAACAAACTTATCTATAAGTTCATACTTGTTTTCATCAGATGACTCCAATATCTGACGTGAAGCATCCTTTGTCAAAACTTCAAGCGTAACAATTCTCGACACTGCATTATTATCATTGACCAACGGCACTGTTCCGCTTATAGTTACCCTTTTACTTGTATCTGTTAGTACCTCTTCCTTTAAAGGTTCGTCAATTATTGCGGCACTTATTGTATTGGTTGTAATTGCCGCCAATAAAATCCCCGCAAAAACTCCTTTTGATACTGACATTTTATTTCCTCCTCGCACTTTTAATATACTTTTATTGTTTACTTTCAAAAAATTCGTTAAGCTGTCTGTTTACTTCCTCAACTACACGATCTACCCCTGCATTTTCAAGTTCTTCTACAAAATCATTATAATAACTTTCCAAAGGCTCAAATCCTTTTCTGAATGCGGTATATTTTCCATAAATAGTTTCCATCATAGCCAACTCACTTCTCACCGATGAGTTATCGAAAGAAAATCCCATAATAGGAGAAACTTCAGCATTTTCATTGAATTCTTCTGTCTGTTCCCATACATCATCTTCCTGTCCCTCAATCAGTAATGCGTTAAACTGCTTTCCGAACATCCATGAATTTCCAACATTATAACCTGAGTCGGGTATTTTTTCTATATGCTTTTCATCCTTCATTACATAGTGGATACCCTCTATTCCGAAACACACCAAATTATATAACTCTTTATCGGTATTCATCAATTCGATTATTCGTACTGCCTTATCGGGATATCTGCTGTATCTTCCAACACCGGTCATTGTTGTCTTTCCCGTATCATGAAGTATTATAGGTTTGGAAATCGGTATGCAAAATGTATCAATTCCGGTTCTTTCACAAAGCTCCGCTCCCGCTCCGGGCTTATATACTCCTCTCCATACCGCAGATGTCCGACAAACATCATCACTGTCAAAACTATCATATACCGCAATGTCAGATCGTATATATTCTTTTTCAAAATATTCTCTTATTTTTTTTGCTTCATACAATTTTTCCGGGGTTGAAAATGATCTGACTGCTTCTATTTTTCCGTCCTTTTCAATTATATCAACTCCGGTACAAATTTCAGAAATGAGTTTATAACTAAAGTCCTCACCCCATCCACGGGCATCTCCCAAACCAAATGCATCTATCTCCGGATGATTGTTTTTTATCCACTCAAAAAACGGTTCCATATCTTCAACACATGTAATATCCTGCAAATCAATTTGACCATATTCATTAAATAATTCTTTATTAATAAAAAGTCCCGTACACTGCGTCATTATCTGTATATTTGGAATTGCGTATATTTTCCCATTCACCTTTGCCGCTTCAAGTGCGTAATCAGGTACTTCTCTTCTTATACCCGGATAATCCTCAAGATAATCGTCCAATGCAAGCAATCCACCTTTTTGTGCCGCCTTCTGATATGTATTTACATATCCGGTAAAACACAGATCAAACGTGTCTTTACTTGACATAAGCATCTGCATTTTCTCGGAATACACTGCCGCATCCAGATAACGTATATCAAGATGACATCCCGCTTTTTCCTCAAGTATCTCATTTATTTTATCGGTTACTCTCTGCTGGTCCGGCTGTACATCTCCATGCAGATACCATGTCAATGTAGGTACCAGTTCAGCTGTTTCGCTTTTTTCACTGCAAGCATAAAGTGCAGTAAGAAGAATCAGCATAAGTATCAATAAAAAAATCCTATTTGTCCTTTTCATATGCTGCCTACTTTCCTTTTAATTTTTCCTTATTCTCTTGTATATATTTTTTCTGATACTGCCTACGGCTATCTTTTATTTATCTTCAAAAAACACTTATATAAAGATATGTTTACTCTATAATAATATATTTTCATTATATCATTGCCCCATATTTTCTTCAAGTGACATTTCTTGCGTGGTTAGTGACAATTTTTGCCCCACAAATTAATACCCTTGAAAAATTTTGTATATTATGATATAATTCAATAAAGTTTAAGCGTGGAAAAACGCTGAATATAAAAGTCTGCTTCATAATTTATATATAAT
>CASFSH010000078.1 GCA_949297205.1 uncultured Bacillota bacterium
TAAAGAGCTTCTATGAAGGAAAAATGAGAAACAGAATTGTCTGACGTCTTATTGAAAATTTAATGTACAAATATTTGTTGACAAAAAAATATACTTGTTATATAATTTAGACACTCATAGTTTAAAGGGGTGTTTTATGTAATGAAAAGTATTGAAATCAAGGAAACAATACCATGCCGGGGAGAGTATGACGTTATAGTTGCAGGCGGAGGAGTAGCCGGTGTTGCTGCGGCTTTGTCTGCCAAAAGAAACGGTAAAAGCGTTTGTCTTATAGAAAAGACTGTTGCTCTCGGCGGACTTGCGACAATCGGACTTGTAAATCTGTTTGTACCTATGTGTAATGGCAGAGGAACACAAATCATAAAGGGAATGGCAGAGGAATTTTTAAGACTGTCAATCAAACATGGATACGACACAATTCCGGAGGAATGGAAAAACGGTGAACCGGGTGAGGGCGCCAAAACAAGATATGTGACAAGATTCTCCGTTCCTATATTTATTATGGAATTAACAAACTTAATGAATGAAAACGGTATTAAATTACTATTTGACACCGTGATTACCGATACCGTAATGGAGGAAAATCACTGTAAGGGAGTAATAGTTGAAAATAAGTCCGGACGGGAATTTTATGCTGCAAAAGTTATTGTTGATACTACCGGGGATGCGGATGTTTTATATCGTGCAGGAGTACCTACCGTTCAGGGAAAAAATTATCATACATTTTATGGGTATGGTGCAACACTGAAAACCTGTGAGGAAACCTTAAAAACAGGAGATATATCAAAACTTACAAAAGGTTATTTTGGCGGAGGTGCCGACTTATACGGAAGAAATCATCCGGAAGGCATGGAATATTATAAAGGTACAAATGTTGAGGATATAACAAAATATGTAATAGATAATCATATTGAGTTACTGAATAAAATAAAAAATGATGACAGAATGACAAGAGATGTGTTAGTTATACCTTCAATGTGCCAGTTCAGAACAACAAGACATATTGACGGGGATTATACCTTGAAGGTTGAGGATGCATATAAGCATTTCGATAATTCAGTTGCAGCGATATGTGATTTTGACAGAAGGGATTATCTTTTTGAAATACCTTATGGAACAATGGTAAAAACCGGGTATGACAATATAATAACGGCCGGAAGATGTGTTGCAGGTGATGGTTATGCGTGGGATGTTTTAAGAGTTATTCCGCCTGCAATAATAACAGGTCAGGCAGCAGGTGCTGCTGCGGCCATATCCATAGATACCGATAAACCTATTTATGGAATTGATGTTAATATACTGCAGGATAATCTTTCAAAAGCTGATGTAATGATTCATTTTGATGATAAATTGATTCCGACTGTTAAAGAACAATCGGGAGAAAAATATGATATTGGTCATATTTGATATAATATAAAAGGATAGATATATGAAAATTTTATGTATTGGAGATATAGTTGCAAGACCTGGCAGAGATATTGTTTTTTCATATCTTGACAGCCGTCGCTACGATTATGATTTGATTATTGCAAACGGAGAAAATGCAGCCCATGGCCGTGGAATAACGATGCCTGTATATGAAGAATTGAAAAGAGCGGGAATTGATGCCGTGACGATGGGAAACCATACTTGGGGCTGCGGTGATGGAGCAAAGGTTTTGGAATATAATGATGATATAATAAGACCGTTAAATTTTGACAAAGGCTGTCCGGGAGAGGGCAGTATGGTGATAAAGGCAAGAAACGGTGTAAATGTCGGGATTATAAACCTTATCGGAAGAGTATATATGCAGCCGGCTGACTCACCTTTTACAATGGTGGAAGCTGAAATAGAAAAGCTGAAAAAAAAGACAGATATTATTATTGTTGATTTTCATGCCGAAGCAACCAGCGAAAAGATCGCTATGGGTTTTTTTCTTGACTCAAAAGTATCGGCGGTTTTTGGAACTCATACTCATGTTCAAACCGCAGATGAAAGAATTCTTCCTGGCGGCACGGGATATATGACCGATTTGGGAATGACGGGGGTTATTAATTCTGTTCTCGGAATGGATAAAGATATTATAGTAAAAAAATTTTTGAATAATATGCCGTCTAAATTTGAAGTAGCACAAGGAAAGAGCAGATTATGCGGCTGTATTTTTGAAATAGATGAAAAGACTGCAAAAACAGTAAGTGTTGAACGTATTTGTTATACTGAATAAAACGGCAGATTATTGCCGTTTTATTACGTTTTGGTAAATGTGTATAAATAATTAAATATAAAAATAATAAATTTTGTCAAAATTTTTTTATAAAATTTTCAAAAAAACTTGCAAAAAATGTATAAATGGTGTATAATATTAATGTTGTGACACTTGACAAACGATGAAGCGGGAGGTTGCGAACATTAGGTTCGGTTTTTCCGTGGAGAATGTCCGATTCATGAAACCGGGCGGCAGGTCACGCTGTATTTAATATGCGTATACAAAAGATACCCGAGGTTGGGATTTTTATGCCCTGAATTGGGGTATAGTTATGTGCTTTTAACAGCGTAAAAGACTTCCCGGAGTGCGTTATTGCAATTCGGGTTTTTATTTACCGGGCGATGGAAACACCCGGAAGTGTGTAAACATAACGAGCTGTCGTGCGAGAAACACAATGATTATGGTTGTCTGAAAATACCCAATGATTTCAGATCACCGGAGAAAAAATTATATAGGAGGGAAAAACATGGCAGCAAAGCAAAAAATCAGAATCAAGCTTAAAGCTTATGACCACGCTGTTCTTGATCAATCGGCAGAAAAGATTGTTGAGATAGCAAAAAAGAGCGGAGCTAAGGTTTCAGGACCTATTCCTCTTCCGACAGAAAAGGAAGTAATCACAATCTTAAGAGCTGTTCATAAGTATAAGGATTCACGTGAGCAATTTGAAAGAAGAACTCACAAAAGATTGATTGACATTGTGGTTCCTGGTGCAAAAACAATGGAAGCACTTGTTAAAATCGACTTGCCTGCAGGCGTTGAAATCAACGTAACGCAAAGCAAGAAATAAGAAAAGCTCATTTTATGAGTGGCAGTAGCATGAAAATGCTATGATGCAGGTCAATGTTCCCGTGCTTTGAGGGAACCAATAACTGTTATGAAAGGAAGAGAAGTATGAACAAAGCAATTTTGGGTACAAAAGTCGGCATGACGCAGATTTTTGACGAAAACGGTAAAGTTACTCCCGTAACCGTTATACTGGCAGGACCGTGTACTGTAGTTCAGAAGAAAACAGTGGAAACAGACGGTTATGACGCTGTAAAAGTGGGATACGGCGAAGTAAAAGAAAAGAATGTAAACAAACCTGATAAGGGACAATTTGCAAAAGCAGACGTTGCTGTAAAGAAATATCTCAGAGAATTCAGATTGGACGATTGTTCAGCATTGAACATAGGCGATGAAATCAAAGCTGATATATTTGCTGCAGGTGACAAAATTGATGTTTGCGGCATAAGCAAAGGTAAAGGTTTTGCAGGTCCTATGAAGAGATGGGGATTGCACAGAGGTCCTATGGCTCACGGTTCAGGATATCATAGAGGTTCAGGTTCTATGGGAGCTTGCTCAAACCCGGGTCGTGTTATGAAGGGTAAGAAGCTTCCGGGACATAAGGGTGTTGTAAGAGTAACAGTACAGAATCTGGAAGTTGTTAAAGTTGATGCGGAAAACAATTTGATTTTGTTGAAGGGTGCTGTACCCGGAAACAAGGGTGGACTTGTTACGATAACAAACAGTAAAAAAGCATAAGAGGGTTTTTGAAGAAAGGAGGAATAAACTATGTCTATAGTAGCTGTATATAACATGGAAGGTGCTAAAGTCGGAACAATGGAAGTAAACGATTCGATATTTGCAGCTGAAGTGAACAAAGCTGTTTTGCATGAAGTTGTTGTTAACTATCTTGCAAATCAGAGACAAGGTACTCAAAGTACAAAAACTCGTACGGAAGTATCGGGAGGCGGAATTAAGCCTTGGAGACAAAAAGGAACAGGTCGTGCAAGACAGGGAAGTATCCGTGCTCCGCAATGGACAGGCGGTGGCGTTGCACTTGGACCGAAACCACGTGATTACAGATATAATGTAAACAGAAAACTTAAGAAGATTGCTTTAAGATCTGCTTTATCAGCTAAATATGCCGCATACGAAGTATATGTAATTGAAGGTCTTAAGATGGATGAAATTAAGACTTCTGTAATTGCAAAAATGCTTAAAGGTCTTGAAATAGATCAGAAGGCTTTAATTGTTACTGCCGATTATGATAATACAATTTATAAATCAGCAAGAAACATCAAAAATGTTAAACCGACATATGTTGGAGTATTAAACACATACGATGTTTTAAAGTATGATAAGTTTATTATATCAAAAGAAGCAATCGAAAAGATTGAGGAGGTGCTTGCATAATGAAATTTGCACATGATATTATCAGAAGACCAATCATCTCCGAACGCAGTATGGAAACCGTATTTGACAAAGAAGGAAATGAAATCAAAAAGTATACATTCGAAGTTCCCGTTACTGCTAACAAAGTCGAAATTAAAAAGGCTTGTGAAGATATTTTTGGAGTGAAGGTTGCAAAGGTCAACACAATGCACGTTATGGGAAAAATTAAGAGAATGGGCAGATTCCAGGGCAGAAGAGCTTCTTGGAAGAAAGCGATAGTTACATTGACAAAGGACAGCAAGTCAATCGAATTCTTTGAAATGTAATAACTTTTTAAATTCAGATTAAGGAGTGAAACAAAATGGCTATAAAAAAGTATAAGCCTACCTCTCCTGCGAGAAGATTTATGACTGTTTCGGATTTTGCTGAAATTACAAAGACATCTCCGGAGCGTTCGTTGATGACTTCTTTAAAGAAAAATGCAGGAAGAAATTCATACGGAAGAATTACCGTACGTCATAGAGGCGGCGGCAACAGAAGAAAATACAGAATTATTGATTTTAAAAGACAAAAGGACGGAATGCCTGCTACCGTTATCGGAATAGAATACGATCCTAACAGATCGGCAAACATTGCTCTTATTCAATATGAAGACGGTACAAAGTCATATATAATTGCACCTGTTGGTTTAACAGACGGAGCTACCGTTGTTTCGGGAGAAGGCGCTGACATTCAGCCGGGTAATGCATTGTTTATAAAAGATATTCCGGTTGGTACATTAATACACAATATTGAATTATATCCCGGCAAAGGCGGACAGCTTGTACGTTCTGCAGGCGGTTTTGCTCAGCTTATGGCAAAAGAAAACGGATATGCACAGGTAAGACTTCCTTCAGGTGAAGTAAGAATGATCCGTCTTGATTGTAAAGCTACAATCGGTATGGTTGGAAACCAGCAGCATGAAAATATTTCTATCGGTAAAGCCGGAAGAAAACGTCATATGGGTTGGAGACCGACAGTTCGTGGTGTTGTAATGAATCCTAACGATCACCCTCACGGCGGTGGTGAAGGTAAATCACCTATCGGACGTGCTGCTCCTGTTACTCCATGGGGTAAACCTGCTCTTGGATTAAAGACAAGAAAGCACAAGAACAGAACAGATAAGTTCATTGTAAAGAGAAGAAATGATAAATAATTATCGTTACAATCCGGAAGGAGGAAATAAATAAATGGGTAGATCACTTAAAAAAGGACCTTTCGTTGAAGAGCGTTTAATGAGCAGAATAGATGCTATGAACGCTGCAAATGAAAAAAAGGTTATAAAGACCTGGTCAAGAGCTTCCACTATTTTCCCTGAAATGGTCGGACATACTATTGCTGTTCATGACGGCAGAAAACATGTTCCGGTATTTATCAGCGAGGACATGGTTGGACACAGATTGGGTGAGTTTGCTCCCACAAGAACCTTTAAAGGTCATGCAGGAGCTAAAACATCTAAATAATATTAAGATAAATCATTAGTTCGGATATATTAATGAGAGGAGGATTTCCGTAATGGAAGCACGCGCAACTGTAAGTTATGCTCGTATTTCACCGAGAAAGGTAAGAATTGTTCTTGATCTTATAAGAAATAAGCCTGTCGGTGTTGCTATGGGCATTATAAAGAATACTCCGAAAGCTGCAAGCGAGTATTTGGAAAAACTTTTGAAATCAGCTATGGCTAATGCTGAAAATAATCATAATATGGATATTAACAAGTTATATATAGCAGAGTGTTATGCAAATCAAGGTCCTGTATTAAAGAGAGTAAGACCGAGAGCTCAGGGAAGAGCGTTCAGAATTTTAAAGAGAACAAGTCATATCACTTTGGTTTTAAAAGAAGTAGAATAATTGAAGAAGGAGGTAATTCCTAATGGGTCAAAAGGTTAATCCCCACGGACTTAGAGTCGGAGTTATAAAAGATTGGGATTCTAAGTGGATTGCAGGTAAAAAAGATTTCGGAGACCAGTTGGTTGAAGATTATAATATCAGAAAGTTTGTTAAGAAGGCTTGTTATGATGCCGGAATAGCAAAAGTTGTAATTGAAAGAAAACAGAATAAAGCATATGTTACGATTCATGCTGCAAAGCCGGGCATAATAATCGGAAGACAGGGTGCTGAAATAGATAAGTTGAAAAAGCAGCTTGAAAAGATGATTAAAGAATCGGTTAACATTAATATTATGGAAGTAAAACAACCTGATACAAATGCTCAGCTTGTTGCAGAAAACATTGCCGCACAGCTTGAAAAGAGAATATCTTTCAGACGTGCTATGAAGCAGGTTATGGGAAGAGCAATGAGAATGGGTATAAAAGGTATTAAGACAAGCGTTTCAGGCCGTGTCGGCGGAGCGGAAATCGCAAGAACAGAACAGTATCATGAGGGAACAATCCCACTGCAGACATTGAGAGCAGATATTGATTACGGTTTTGCTGAAGCTTTGACAACATACGGTATTTTAGGTGTTAAAGTCTGGATTTATAAGGGCGAAGTTCTTCATGATAACAAGAAGGCTGAGCGTAAACCGAGAGGAGGAAGACAATAATGTTGTTACCTAAAAGAGTTAAATACAGAAAAGTTATGCGCGGAAGAATGAAAGGTAAGGCAACACGCGGTAACGTTGTATCTAACGGTGAATACGGTTTACAGGCATTGGAGCCTTGCTGGATCACTTCAAGACAAATTGAGGCTGCCCGTATTGCTATGACAAGATACACAAAAAGAGGCGGTCAGGTTTGGATTAAAATATTCCCTGACAAGCCAATCACACAAAAACCTGCCGAAACTCGAATGGGTTCAGGTAAAGGAAGTCCCGAATACTGGGTTGCAGTTGTTAAACCGGGCAGAGTTATGTTTGAAATCGGTGGTGTAAGTGAAGAAGTTGCAAGAGAAGCTCTTCGTCTTGCTATGCACAAGCTTCCGATTAAATGTAAATTCGTTAAGCGTGAAGCAGAGGATGGTGAATAAGAATGAAAGTATTAGAGCTGAGAGAATTAACAACAGAAGAATTAACTCAGAAACTTGCTGATTCAAAGCAGGAGTTATTTAACTTAAGATTCCAAAACGCTATAAACCAATTGGAAAATCCGCAAAGAATTGGTGATGTTAAAAAGACTATCGCTCGTATTAAAACCATCATTCGTGAAAGAGAATTAGAAGATTCTGCAATTTGATGGACGAGAAAAGAACATCAATATAGTATATACAACATTGATTGTATGAAAGGAGGCACACTAACGTGGCAGAAAGAAACAGCCGTAAGGTAAAAATCGGTAAAGTTGTCAGCAATAAAATGGATAAGACCATAGTTGTTGCTATTGAATACAGTGTAAAGCATCCGCTTTACGGAAAAGTTGTTAAAAGAACCTATAAGCTGAAGGCACACGATGAAGAGAATATTTGTGCTAAGGGCGATAAGGTAAAGGTAATGGAAACAAGACCTCTGTCAAAAGATAAGAGATGGAGATTGGTTGAAATTGTAGAAAAGGCACAGTAATTAATGTGTCAGCCGGAAAGGAGATATAGACATGATACAACCACAAACACGCTTGAAAGTTGCTGATAATACAGGCGCAAAAGAAGTTATGTGTATTCGTGTAATGGGCGGCTCCAAAAAAAGATATGCAGCTGTTGGTGATGAAATCATCTGTTCTGTTAAGAAGGCAACACCGGGAGGCGTTGTAAAAAAAGGTGACGTAGTTAAGGCTGTTGTTGTTAGAACTGTAAAGGAAACAAGACGTCCTGACGGATCATATATAAGATTTGATGAAAATGCAGCAGTTATTGTAAGAGATGATAAAAACCCAAGAGGTACCCGTATATTCGGACCTGTTGCAAGAGAGTTAAGAGACAAGGAATACATGAAGATATTGTCACTTGCTCCCGAAGTACTGTAAGGAGGTGCCTGATATGAAAAAAATGCATGTAAAACGCGGTGATACCGTTAAGGTAATCTCCGGTAAAGATAAGGGTAAAGAAGGAAAAATTATCACTGCTATTCCTGAGGCAGGAAAAGTTATTGTTGAAGGTATTTCTGTTGTTAAAAAGCATCAGAAGGCAAGAAGACAAGGACAGGAAAGCGGAATTATCCATATGGAAGCAGCTATTGATGCATCAAACGTATTAAGAGTATGTCCAAGCTGCGGTAAAGCTGCAAGAACCGGTGTAAAGATTTTGGATGACGGTTCAAAAGTAAGATATTGTAAGAAATGTCAAGAAACATTTAATGACTAATTTTTGAGAGGAGGTAATTTCATACTATGTCAAGAATGCAAGAAAAATATACTAAAGAAGTAGCTCCTGCTCTTATGACAAAATTTGGTTATAAAAGCCCGATGCAAATTCCGAAGTTAGAAAAAATTGTTATCAACATCGGTATGGGTGATGCTAAAGATAACGCAAAAGCTATTGACGCAGCCTGCAACGATTTGGCGCTTATAACAGGTCAGAAGCCGGTTGTTACCAAGGCAAGAAAATCAGTTGCTAACTTTAAGTTAAGAGAAGGTATGAACATAGGCTGTAAGGTTACATTAAGATCTGATAAAATGTATGAATTCTTAGATAGATTATTTAATGTTGCATTGCCTCGTGTACGTGATTTCAGAGGAATCAGTGCAAATTCTTTTGACGGCAGAGGAAACTATGCCCTCGGAGTAAAAGAACAGTTAATATTCCCGGAAATTGACTATGATAAGATTGATCAAATCAGAGGTATGGATATTATCATTGTTACAACCGCAAAAACAGATGAGGAAGCTCGTGAATTATTGGATTTAATGGGCGCTCCGTTCATTCGCGGTTAATAAGGAGGATAAATTATGGCTAAAAAATCTATGATTATAAAGCAACAGAGAAAGCCAAGACATTCTACACAAGCTTACACAAGATGTAAGATTTGCGGAAGACCTCACGCTTATCTGAGAAAATTCGGTATCTGCCGTATTTGTTTCAGAGAATTGGCTTATAAAGGTCAGATTCCGGGTGTTAGAAAAGCAAGTTGGTAAAATATAGATAGATTCGAACTCATTATGGGTTTGGAAGGAGGTAAATTTTAATGCAAATAACTGATCCTATCGCAGATATGCTTACACGCATCAGAAATGCAAACACTGCTAAACATGAAACGGTTGATGTTCCTGCTTCAAACATGAAGAAATCAATTGCTGAAATTCTGAATGAAGAAGGATATATTGCCGGATATCAGATTATAGAAGACGGAAAGCAAGGAATTATCAGAATCGCTTTAAAGTACGGACCTAACAAGGAAAAGGTTATAAGCGGTTTAAAGAGAGTGTCAAAGCCCGGTTTGAGAAAGTATGCCGGTGCTGAAGAATTGCCGAAGGTATTGAAAGGTCTTGGTATTGCCATAGTTTCCACATCAAAGGGTATTATGACTGACAAAAAGGCAAGAAAAGAAAATATCGGCGGAGAAGTTCTGGCATTTGTATGGTAAACCATAATAGAAAATATAGAACTGAAAACCTGCATATGCAGAGTAAATTTAAGTTAAAGGAGGACATTGTAAATGTCAAGAATTGGTAAACTGCCGATTACGGTTCCTTCCGGAGTTGATGTAAAAATCGGAGCCGAAAACGAAATTACCGTAAAGGGCAAAAACGGAACATTGACAAGAAAACTTCATAAAGATATGATTATCAAAAATGAAAACGGAGTTATTATTGTTGAACGTCCGTCAGAAGATAAAATGCATAAAGCATTGCACGGTCTTACAAGAACATTGATTAACAATATGGTAATCGGTGTTACTGAAGGATTTGTAAAAGAGCTTGAGATCAATGGTGTTGGTTACAGAGCACAAATGCAGGGTAAAACTTTGGTATTAAGCCTTGGTTATTCTCATCCTGTAGAATATACACCTGTTGAGGGAATTACAATTGAAGTTCCTCAGCCAAACAAAATCATTGTTAAAGGTGCTAATAAGGAAGTTGTTGGAGAAACAGCTGCTAAAATCAGAGAATACAGATTGCCGGAACCTTACAAGGGTAAAGGTATTAAGTATATTGATGAAGTTATCAGACGTAAAGAAGGTAAAGCAGGAGCTAAGAAGAAATAATAGAAAGGAGTGTTCTTAAATGATAAACAAAAAAGATAGTAATGCTGCAAGAATTAAGCGTCACAGAAGAATTAGAAAGAACATCTCCGGTACTGCGGAGAGACCTCGTTTGAATGTGTACAGAAGCTTAAATCATATATATGCACAAATAATTGATG
>CASFSH010000079.1 GCA_949297205.1 uncultured Bacillota bacterium
GAGTGCAATTGTTGAAAGTAATAGAACAAGAAAAGATTTTATCGCCGATCGTGTTTTGCAAATGGCAGGATATTATGGGTATGTAGGCTCTAATACCTATGATACTACGCTGGAAAAAACGGTTACAATTGGCGTTTACCGTCTAACCATGAAAAGCAACAGTGACAATTTCCGCCAGAGCTCTATTCAGGGAGTTATGAAACGCATTAAGGCCAAAGGCGCAAATGTCATTATTTATGAACCGTCTCTTGAAGATGGCTCTACATTTTTTGGAAGCCTTGTTGTTAACGATCTGCAAAAATTTAAGAACATGAGCCAGGCTATCATTGCCAACAGATATGATTCATGTCTTGATGATGTTATTGATAAGGTCTATACAAGAGATATTTATAAAAGAGACTAATAGCAAAAAACATATATAGGACACCTGTTTAACCCTGCTTTATATATCATGAAGGCCGCCGGATTAAATGCGTTTTATATGTGGAAGATGTTTTTGAACAACCAATAATGATTAAAAATATAACCCGTTTCCAATCATCTTTTACTGAATTTTTCTATACAGTTTGTTGAGGAGAAAAAAACGAATCATAATTTCCAATGAGAACATGATAACAGTTTGAAAATTATATGAAAAAGGTATAAAGTAAAAGAGTTGCATTAAGTTTTATTTCGGTAAATATAATAACGATAAATATGTGCAATTTTTGATTAAACCAGCTTAATACAGCCTATTTTATAATGTAAAGGGGGTTTTTTATGTTTAAAAACAAAACTCTTATGATTACCGGAGGAACCGGATCCTTCGGCAACGCGGTATTAAACCGTTTTCTTAATACAGATATTAAAGAAATCCGCATATTTTCCCGAGACGAAAAAAAACAGGATGATATGCGTCATTCATATAATTCCGATAAAATTAAATATTACATCGGTAACGTCCGCGATCTTGCCAGCATAAAGAATGCATTATATGGCGTTGATTATGTTTTCCATGCCGCGGCATTAAAACAAGTACCAAGTTGTGAATTCTTCCCGGTTGAAGCAGTAAAAACCAATGTTTTAGGCACCGATAATGTTTTAACCGCGAGTATTGAATGCGGCGTCAAAAAGGTCATTTGCCTTTCAACCGATAAAGCAGCTTATCCAGTAAATGCCATGGGAACCAGTAAGGCGATGATGGAAAAGGTTTTTGTTGCAAAATCACGAACCGTCAGCCCGGACAAGACTCTAATTTGTGGAACGCGTTACGGCAATGTCATGTGTTCCCGCGGCTCGGTAATCCCGCTTTTCATCGAACAGATTAAAGCAGGGAAACCATTAACTGTTACTGATCCGACAATGACCCGTTTTATAATGAGCCTGGAAGAGGCGGTTGAGTTGGTCATTTTTGCCTTCCAGCATGCGGAAAGTGGCGATATTATGGTACAGAAAGCTCCGGCATGTACTATTGGTGTTTTAGCCCAGGCGGTAAAAGAACTGTTTCATGCCGACAATCCG
>CASFSH010000080.1 GCA_949297205.1 uncultured Bacillota bacterium
AACAGTAATGGCGATAAAATGGCAGATGTTCCTATAATGATATGTAATGGCGGCGAAAGCTTGAATTTTGTTTATGGGAATAATATATTGCCCAAAACCGATGATGAGAAAATTACAAAAACCGATGATTGGATGAATATAAGACTTTCACTGAATAAAAGTGAAGACAACACATATATAATGTCATTTTATATTGCAAATGAAAATGGCGTATACAAGAAAATTACAAAGGATTACAAAACCGGCATTTCACAATTTGACAGACTATTATTCGGAGGAAATCCCGGTACCGGTGCTGATGTTAAAAGCATAGCATACAATATCTCAAATATTGACGGTGAGATTCCGAAGGTAATCGGATATAAATTTACAGATGATGCCGTATATGTGGATTTTAATATACAAATGCGCGAAAATCTGTTTGCCGAAAATGTTATGGCTTATGATGAAAACGGCATCGAAATTCAGGACGTAAGCTTTAATTATAATAACAGGAGATTAGTTGTTGCAGGGGAAAAAATAAAGAGGATCACACTGCTGCATAACATTTCTTCAATTGACGGTATGATGTTAGCCGATGATTTTTCGGTAAATAAAGAAAGCAGCTTGATTAACACAAAAATTATCGGATTTACAGATGTTCCCGGGGGAGATATTAAAGCACCGCAGCGCGGAGGAACTGTAACAACAGCTGCCCTGCTTGAGAATATTTCCGAAGAGGATATAACTGTAACAATATTCAATGTATTGTGTGATAAAAACAGAATTATAAAGCGTTTTAAATATTACACTGCCGTTGTGCCTGCCGGAGAAGAAAGATATTTTAATTGCCGGGAACTAACCCTAAAGCTTGAGGAACAAGACGGGGATTATATAAAGACTTTTATATTGGGAAACGATTTAGCTGATGAATTTCCGATTCCATTATCAGCCGTGAAAAAAGTAGTTGTTAAATGAGGTGTCTAATATGCGAATTTTAAACAGAATTTTATCGGCATTAATAACAATAACATTGATATTTCAAATTCAGATAAATGCCCAAATAGTCGATGATACTATTGAAACAAGGGGTACTGCCGGTGTGCTTATGAATGAAGACGGAATTGAATTTAAGAGATTTCATTATTCAAAAGAAAAAGGAATCGATAACGGGTATTTATTTTATCAGCTTGCCGGAACACCTGATTTCTATATTGATTTGACGTTGAGAGAACCGCAGGAAGCGAATGCAAACAGAAGTTTTAGGATGGTTTTCGTTCATGCAAAAACCAACAGCGGTGACAAATCTTGGTTTACACCTGTTTGGATAAGCGACGGTAAACTGTATGCAACGATTGGGAACAGAAACAAAGCTGTATTGGATATGGGAAATAATTGGCATAGCCTGAGGTTTATTTTTACTGTTAATGCGAGTAAAACATACGATATGAAAATAATGCATATTAAGAATGGCGCCTATGAAGAATTGGCTTCCGGCGCAGTAGGGTCAGGTGATTTGACCTCTCTGGCAGGTTGGGTTATGATCAACAATGGCGCATTGGGCGGAGATGAAATA
>CASFSH010000081.1 GCA_949297205.1 uncultured Bacillota bacterium
CCGTCCATATGGCTTATAATGCGGCTTACCAATACTTTGTTATCGTACATCAGCACGCCTATTTCGCCACGTTGCGGCTTCCGTGACGGGTCTGCTATCGCTATATCATAAGCATTTACTTTAAAAAACATCTTGTTTACGTTACTCATTTTTATTTCTCCTTTCGTAACTGTACGAAAAGGCAAAAACCTGTTATAATAACAGTACCGCAAAAAGCCTGTAGGAAAGTCTTTTCTGCGCCTTGCCGTTGGTGTATTCCAGTACATCAGCGGCTTTTATTTTTGCCATTGTAATTGAATTATGCAATTCACTTTTAAGAGAAAAAAATTTGAATACATTGCTCATCAGTTAAACGCCAACGCTCTTTTAATAAAGCTATTTCAGCCCTTGTAAAGTCGCCTTTTTTTCCATGTAAATTTCCGGAAATAGTCGCCACTGTTTTGTCTAACGCTAATGCGATATCTTTCATTTTATCGCCATTCTGAGCGGCAAAATATTTAAATAAATTTACATTCACAACAAACACCTCCTGTCACTTAATTAATTCACTTTTTATGTTATAAAATCGAAGTGAATTTGTCAAGTGATTTTTTGACATAAACCATTGTTTCATCAGTTTTTTTTTGATATAATTGCAAAAAAGGGGATAATTATGGAAAAAACACCACACGAATTAGGACAGTTAATAAATCAAAAGCGCAAAGAAATTGGTTATACACTGGAAGAATTAGGTTCTTTATTAGGCATAACAAAAAATGCCGTATATCGTTACGAAAAGGGACTTATAAAAAACATACCACTTGAAAAACGAATAATGTTATCTAAAATTTTGGGAATACCACCCCAGTATTTTGGTATTTATGATATGAGTTTTTTAGGTCTTGACCACGTAGTAGCACAATTAAGCGGAAATAATAATATTTTAAAATATGCATTTGAAGCTAATAGAATGACTAATATTTTTTTAAATGAAATGCATAATACTTCTACAATTGCACCGCTCATAATACGTGAGAATTACTATTTAATTGATAGAGCGGCTTTTAATGATGTTCAAATGCTACGTATAAAAAATGCTGTAGAACATATTCTTAAAACACCGTCATATGCTCCGGAACAATATGAATAACTCTATTCCATCTGCAAGGGTGTAACTTTACGCTACCCCCTTTCCAAAACTCTATACCGTTTTAGTATTGAGTTTTATGGTTGTCTATTTTATCTACTCCGTTTTATAAAACTTGCCTGTTACTTAATATAGCTAACAGGTATTATTTTTAACCGTCTTTCTGAACATAAGTTCTTGTTTTGGATTTTATGTTCGCTTTATTTGTTTTGTTGTGCGCTCACGTTCGTTTTAAAGCATTTTTAACCCCTTGCCCTTATAAAGTTTATGCGGCGTTATAAAAAACGGCTTAAAACGCAAAAAGCGGCGGCGTATTAAGATTTTAAAGCTACCAGTTTATATGGTATGCGTATACTTTATAACAAAACTGTTAAAAACAAAAAAGCAGGCAAGTGTTTTTACACTTACCTGCCTGTTATGGAGGTTAACTATGGCAATAAAAAAATCTAAACCAAAAAATTCTAATGGCGATGGGTCTATTGCTTACGAAAAAGAGCGTAACAAATGGCGTGCCTGTATATATGACCCGGAAGGAAACAGACTGCGCCCTCGTTTTGATACTAAAGAGCAAGCCGAAGAATGGCTAATTGAAAAGAAAAACGAATTTAATAAAAATACCTATATTGCACCTTCAAACATAACTGTTGGTGAATGGTATCTCGAATATTTACAGACTTTTGTATTTCAGAATGTAGGCGAAAAAACTCAATCAGATTATTTAAGCATTGCAAGCCATTACTTACCCATTGCCGACATCAGACTGCAAGACTTAACGCCGGTTGATATTCAACGCCTGTATAACAGTATTGATTTAGCAGCTAACAGCAAAGTTAAAATACATAGCCTGTTAAAACAAGCCATAGACAAAGCCTTTGCCTTGCGAATGATAAACTTTAACCCTATGCTTGCCGTCAACTCTCCATCGGCTGAACGTGTCCCGGTTGAGGTCTATACAGAACAGGAAGTACAGCACATATTAAGCATTGTAAAGTATAGCCGCCATTATAGCCGGTATTACCCATTTATTCTAACCGCCGTATCTACCGGCGCACGTTTAGGTGAAATACTGGCATTAAAGTATCATAACATTTTGAACAGGGCTATCAAGATAGAACACACCATCGGCACTATTAACGGCAAAATGGTAGAACGTAAACCAAAAACACCGGCAGGCAGGCGCATTATTACCATAGACAGCAATTTAGAAAAGCTGCTGCGTGCAACTGCGCTAATCAGCAAAACAATCAGCATAAATGGCTATATATTCCACACCGCCAACGGCACGCCGTTTCAGCCACGCAATATGGATAGAACGTGGGCAAGTATTTTAAAAGAGTCTGAAATGCCACACAAAAAGTTCCACGCCCTGCGCCATACCCACGCTTCACATCTCCTGTCACACGGCGAACCAATAACGGAAGTCGCCAAAAGATTAGGGCACGCCGACCCATCATACACATTAAAGCTGTACGGGCATTTTATACCCGGCTATGATAAACAAATACCGGAAACAATCACTAAAATTTATAACCTTTCCCAATCGGTATAAAGGCACGTTGTCCCCACGTTGTCCCCATTTGACTAAATAATTATTGTCCCCATAGCTTAATAAAGCAAACAAAAAAGGCGTGGAATGCTCTCCACGCCTG
>CASFSH010000082.1 GCA_949297205.1 uncultured Bacillota bacterium
TGAAAAATAAGCTGCGCATCTCACCGTTTTTCGCGACTCGGAGTATACACATACACCGTCGTCCCTCAAAACGGCAATCTGCTTGCTTCTTTTCCACGTTAGGATTTGTGCCGCCGCATCTGCGGCGGAATGGAGGATTAAAATGGCAGAAAACAGTTATAACGAAAAGAACAGACATGAGGGACATCGTGAAAGAATGAGAAAAAAATTCAGAGAAAATCCTGCATTGCTATCTGATCATGAAATTATTGAAATGCTTTTATATTATGTGATACCAATGGGAAATACAAACGAACAGGCACATGATTTGCTTAAAAAGGGAGGAAGCATTAATGGAATTCTTGAGATAGATGAAAACTATATACGTACAATTGCCGGATTAGGAACAAAATCTGCTGAATACATAAAACTTTTAAGAGAATTGTATATACGGCTCAGAAAAGAAAATCTTGATAAAGGAAATGAACGAAAACTTACAAGAAATAATATTAATGATAAGCTTCATAAAATCTTCATCGGAGAAAAAGAAGAAAAAATGGTTTTGATAACTCTTGACAATAATTTCGGCATAATAAATACTCATGTCATATCAAGAGGAACTGAGTCGGCATCAATTGTACCAATTAAAAGAATTCTGGAATTGGCAATCTGTGATAAAGCTGCAATTACCTTGCTTGCTCATAATCATCCTAATAATGTTCTGGCTGCTTCAGATGAGGATATTGAAGTAACAAAGGCAGCTTATGAGGCACTTAACATAATTGGTATACCTTTGTGTGAGCATTATATTGTTACAGATAACTCTGTGGTAGGAATTATTCATTTATGTAAAACCGAATAGTTAATTTGAAAGAACAAAGAATAACGTTATATCTTTGTTCTTTTTTGTTAAAATTAATATCATAATTTATTTAATAATGATTGTATATTCAAATATTATGCAAGATTTGTTGTTAAATGATTATATTTGTGCAAGAATTGTGTGTAAAAAGAAAAATGATATGATATAATTAGGTAAATAAATATTCAAATAAAAGGAGTATGGATTATTATGAAATGTATGGAATTATATAATTTGAGTATAAAACACGTAGATGAAACGATAAAGAAACTTATGCCATATCAGGTTATGGAGGAGACATCGGACAGCTTTGGCGGTATGTATTCGGATGAAATAGGATTTTGCAGTCTATCCAGCTCCGAGACAATGAAATTATGCTGGTATCTTGGATGCGGATATTGCAGCAAGGAATCTGAATTTTTTGCCAAAGATGAAATATTAAAAAGAATATCTTTATGTATCAAGTTTGTTGAGAGATTTACAAGACCTTCGGGATTAATTGATTTAAGAGACAGAAATTATGATTCTTCTCCCGATACGGCTTTTGCAATGAATAGAGCGGCATTGCTTATTTATATGGCAAGGCATATAGAGGGTGTATATAAGGCAAAGGAACTGGAGGACATTTTAAGCGGCTTTGTAAAAAGATCTGCATTGGCAATAAAAAAAGATATGGGTTTTCATACGCCGAATCATAGGTGGATTATCAGTGGTACATTGGCTGTTGCACAGGAGCTTTATCCTGAATTGGATCTGACCGATTCAATTAATATGTTCTTAAATGAAACAATAGACCTTAATTCCGATGGTTTATATTCGGAAAAAAGCTTTTTGTACAGTGCACATATAAATGATAAACTTATGCATATCTATCATACATATAATAATGAAGAAATTCTTGATGATATACAAAAAAACTGTCACGCCATATTAAAACTTATGAATAGTGACGGTGCTTTGCTTACAACTATTTCGATAAGGCAGGATAACGGAAAAAGAGTTTTGCCCACAGAATTTTTGTCATGTTTTCTCATTACGGGAATTGTTAAGAAGGATAACGTTATTTTGTCCGGACTTGAAAAAATAGTGAAGATGGCAGGAGTAAATAATGCAGAGTTAATTTATGTATTTGCAAGATATCCTCAATGGAAAAATAAGGAATTTGATATTGAGCCATTTAACGGTAATGAAACGGTATTTATGAAAGAGAGCGGAATCTGGGGATATAAGAAAGATTATCTGTCATTGTGGGCAGTAAGGGATAAAGAAAAAGCAATATCGGTAGCTTACGGAGATGTTATTCTAAGTGATGTTTCTATTCATTGCGGTTATTATGCAGGCGCTCGTTTTCTGGCAAAAAAATTTGCTACACACAAGAATGGACTTGAAATAGATTTTATACCTACATATATGGAAGAACAAGCATATCATATGCCCGGTTACTGGAAACCGTTGGGCAGACCGGTTACATTTGATGAACTGCCTTATCATATAATAGATCAAAGAGAGCGTTCACCGCGGCCGGATTTATCATTTAAATGGAAAATAAACGTAGTTGATGATGAGATAAAAATTAATATAAAGTCATGCGGAGGTCTGGAAAAAGTACCATATTCAATAGAATTTAGCTTTGAAATCCCGGGAGAAGTATATACCGAAGATATGTATATGACTGCAAACGGCGAACAATCAATGTTTCTTTCACATGGAAGTTGTACATACAGACATGGTATTTATGCTATTACGGTTTACAGTGGAGAATGTTTGCATAAATTCACAACCGGAAACGAAAAAAATAAATTTAAAGTTTTTATTACGTCAAGACTTCCGTCAGATAAGGTGATTACAATTAAATGCCATACACTTGCAGGTGAAAGATGTAGGAGTTATTATGTCAGCAAATAGAAGCTTCTATTTATTATAGATGAATATAAATATTAAATATCCCATAATACATAATGCCTTTAAATGTTTTAAGGTATGTGATTATGGGATTTTTATTATATATAAAATAATATTAAGCAATATAATGCTATTATATAGCAATATTGTGTATTGAAAAAATTTTTGTTAAAGTGTATAATAAACTTAAAAAGAAACGAAAAAAATTATGCATTTTATAAAAATAATATATTATTTATAATTATTTTATTGTAAAATAATTAAATATTTATTTATAAAATTTTAAATTTCTTTGCAAAACGCAGGGTAATTTTAAATTAAATATTATATAAATGAAAGGGGATAATTATGAATAAAAAGTATTTATCAACTGCAGTTATTACTGCAATCACAACTTCATGTATTGTTTTACCGGTGAACGCACAGAACGAGAATGTAGTAAAAATTACATATGTACCTGATAATTATGTAATCAGATACGGAAGTGCATGGTCACATACAGGCAGACAAGAAATTGCTGTGAATACTGTTCCTGCAGCAATTAGAACGGATCAAGATGAACTTATGTCACAGTATGTTATTGTAGCTCCTGAGGCAATTGAAAACATTACAATAAATATTGATGAGCTGCCGTTAAAATTAAAACAATCAGATTCTGAGGCAGCATTAGAAGAAGCAATTATGGGAATGAGTCTTTATTATTCAACAACAAAGGATTATGATATTCCGAATGACGGTGAATATTATCTTTATACAGATGAAGAAACGGGAGAAGCGGCTGCTGTCGGCGGAACTGTAGAAGAAGTAACAACATTACTTGATAATACATGGAGAAATAATTTATTTTTACATGATGGTGCAGAAATATTAATTGATAAGATAATGCCTTCAACATTTGGAGTTACTGATGCTGATCTTACATCAAAAACATATGATGTATCATACAACATAACGGATATAGTAAAAGAAGATCTTGTATCTTCTGAAAATGAACAGGATCAGGCAAAATTAAGTATATTATATTCTCCATCAAACACTTATGGAATATGGGCAAAAGGTACCGATTATTGTGCAAATCCTGCACATAATTGGGCCGAAGATACAGAACTTTATGTTGAATACAACATTGCAAAATTAGAGGAAATAATTAATGAATACCAAACTTCTGAAGACCTGATCAAAAAAATAAAACAATTTGCTCCGTTTTTCGGCTGTTCTGAAAGTGATTTTAATAATAATGTTTTGATACAAAAAGTACCTAATTATACTGGAACAATATTTACGGTAGAAAGTTTTAATGAAATGATTAACAACATAAAAACTGTAGATATTACAACTTATCAGTTGGATATAACTGACAAATTTAATTATTCAAATTGGGGAAAATTAAATGAAGAAATTACAACAGATACATTTATTGGAGATGCAATTTCAGGGAATTTTATATTCCCGGAAACAGGTTCACAAATTGATTCATTTACATTAATTGCAACAGATGTTGTTACAACAGTAAATGAAGATGGAACAGAAACAAAAACCAATGTTGAAAACGGTGATGTAATAGAGTTTAAATTTGATCCTGATACATACAGTGCAAATGTGAATAATGTTTATAATGATGAACCAAATGCCATTTTCTCATTTGAAGGATTTAAAAACTATGCAAAACGTATATATATTGCAGCTTCATCCCGGTATAACCATAGGAATGAATTATATCCTGTTGTAACTTATACAGATGGAACAAAGGAAACTAAAGCTTTTACTGTTTTAAATATTGGACAAACAGGCTATGATTCAGTTTTGGGTTATTCCGGAGCTATGGAAATGTCTAAATCTGTATTAGGTAATAATACATGGACACAGGCAGTAAAGAGTACACAAACAAACGAAAACGGTAACTACTATGTAACATCAGCACCTTCTTCGGGAGGAATAGGTTTTTATTCATTTGACGTGGATCCTACAAAAACTATAGCTAATATAACACTGTCGAATAGTGCATCAACAACATTAAACGTGTATGCTGTTGGACAGACTGTAATGTCAAATAGTGAATTATTTGAAAATATTCAGGAAACAGAAAAATTAAGCAATGTTACAGCGGATAATGCACAACAGGTTTTAATATCATATAGATATGCACAGGAATTGCTTGAAAGAAATGCAGCAACTGCAGATGATTTTGCAAAGTTAAATGAACTGTATGAACAGGCAAACTGGTATTCGGAAATGACAGATTCAGAACAAATGCAGATTGATATATCAGAACAATTAAATATTGATTGTTTAATGCCTTTGGGAAGTCAAGTATCAGAACCTTGGAATACCGGATATTCATGGACATATACTCCCGGATGGACAGAAAATGCTTCTTTAAAAAATGCAGTAAGCACATATAGTAATGGAATAAGATCAGTAAATGAAGTTGAATACGTTTTAAATGAAGACGGAGAAACATATTCTTTAAGGGAAACAGGAAGAGTAGTTAATTTTTCAACTCCTCCTGAACGATTGGAACAAGGAGTAAAAGATGCATGGTCTATGAAGCCCGGAGATGAACCTGTAACGGTTAATGCATCAGGAAAATGTGTTGATAAGTTATATGTGATGTGGTCAGGATCCGGATCATCTCAAAATCCCTATATTACCGTAAATTATAAAGACGGAACAAGCGAAACAGTCAATGTTTTTATAAGTGGTTTTGGATGGGGATTTGTAAATGACAGCGATATATTAAATAGAGTTTATCCTGCATTGGCGGGTGGAATGTTTTTGTCATATAATTCGTATCAGACTATAAAAAATGAAAATGATGATTATTACACTGTATCTGGAAAAACAGATGTTTATGGTGGTGTAAATGTATATTCAGTAAAACTTGATTCAACAAAAGAAGTGGAATCATATACTTTCGGACCTGATATAAATTATGAAACTGTAATTCATGCAGTAACAGAGGTTACTATGGATAATGATGCAATGAAGAAAGTAATTGCACAGGCAAAAGAACTTGAGCATATATCCACACAGGAAGATGCGGAATTGGCTGAAACTGCTTATTGTTATGCAAAAGAATTAGATAGAAGACATGCTGTTCGCTATGCGGATAATGCATGGTTAGATGATTTAATAACTCAGGCAAAAGCACAAAATAATATATATTTGGACTTGTCAGAATTGCAGGATGCAGATTTAATGATAAGCATAGAAGAAGGAAATAATACAAGACCTGCAGATTATACCGGCCGTGATGATTTTTTATACAGAGGAATGCCCCAATATATTGAAATGTCAGCACCGACGAATCCCGATCATCTGGATTCAGAAACAGGAGCAAAATTTATGCTGTCAGGTGCATATAACACGAACGGAAATGATTCTGTTACCATTTATAAAAACGGCACTGATGTGGAATTTAATATGGACGGTAAAATGCTTTCACATGTGTCCTTCCTTATTGATTGTATAGATCAAAGTGTAAGTGCGGATACCGGTGCTGTGGGAACAGCTGTAATTAATTTTACCGACGGAACAGCAAAAGAGGTTAATATAACAATATCAAGAGGCGATTCATGGTACAGTGGACAAAAAAGAGCACATTACATAATAAATTATGCTCATTATGACTCAGAAACCGGTAAATATGCAGACGGAAAACTATCCGACCGTACCGATTCTACAGGAGCATTTTTAACCGCATTCGGTATTGATATACCGGAAAAGAAGACTGTTTCATCAATTACCTTGAAGGCATCAGAAATATGTACCTACAGTATTTTAGCAGTTACTGCTATACCCGTACAAAATGATGAGTTGATAAACAAATTATATGATTTTTTAGATATGGGACTTGTAGACGCTGATGAAGTAACCGCGCAAAATGCACCGGAAGTAATTGAAGGCGTTAATGCAATAGAAGAACTTTATAAAAGAAGGTATACATTGATAACAGAAGATGATTTAAATGCCTATCTGCCTTTAAGGGATGCAGCATATGCATATTCTGTTGAAGATGATGTATTAAAATTCACACCGTCAATAACGGTAGGACAATCAACGGTAACTGCCGGTTTGTCTATGATAAATACAACGCAGGAAAATAAAAATTATGTCTTAATAATTGCAGCATATGATTCGAACAATCAGCTTGTGGGACTAAATGCTACAGAACAAAAAGTCTTAGGCAGTATGACATATAACGGTTCTGACAGTATATCAATTAATATACCGGAAAATGCGGCAACATATAAAGCAATGGTATGGGAAAGCATTGACGGCATGAATCCTATAGCAATTATTTCAAAGTAATAAACAGGTTTGTCTATGGGCGGGTTTTCCGCCCATAGACAGCACATAAAAAATATATAAATAATTAATTACCGCACAAAAAGCTGAAGCGAAAGGATGGGGAAAATGAAAAAACTTTCTGTTTGCATTGTGTTGATTTTAATAATGTCATTATTGCCGAGCAATATTATTTTTGCAGATGAAAGCGAGCAGGTTGATGTTGATTTGACACAATATTTTAATGATGATTTATTTTTAAAAACATCAACAAAAGCAAATATTTCATATGATCAGAGTGTGTTTTATTACGACGGTGACAAGTATTCCGAAACAATTACTTTGGGAGAAATGACGTATAAGTTATACGGTGATTTTGATACAAGAGCTGATGACGTTATTAAAATAGATACAACCGACGTGGAAATAGCATTAGACGACAGTGCGGCAAAAACAATCGGATTAATGATTGTAAGCAGAGAATCTGAATCAAAGGATTTATCGGTTACGGTAAATTATGAAAATAACATAAAAGAAGAATACAGAATCAAAGTGAATCCGATGACACAAAATAATGTTTTGACTGAGGGTACAAATCCTATAAAGGTTGTAAAAACAGGTATTCAATTTTATCCTACCGTTGATACCTCGTCAACTGTTTATATCCAGGATGCTGTTATTGATTGTTCAAGCAGTGTAAATAAAAATTTGAATGTAAAATCAATTGTTTTGCCTGCAGCTGATTTTGTATATTATGTAATGGCTGTTTGTCAGCAAAAATATTCTGAATCTGAAATAGAAGATCAAACACAGCAAACGGTTATAAATTTATATGGTAAATACAGTAATGTTGATTTTGTTCAATTGGCAAATGGTGAAAATGATTTAAGCATTGCAGAAGCTAATGAGTTATATGCCGCAATGCTGAAGCAACAAGGAAAATTAGAAGTTGCAACGGCAGAAAATATTGAAAAAATTTCTCTATTAATTGAAGGTGCGCAGCTTTATGGCGAAGCAAAAGATTGTCAGATAAACATAGATGCTTTGAAAGACAGTTATTTAAGTATTTCTTCTGATTTTACAGATTTATCTCAAACAAATTTAACGGATGAGGATTTTAAATTACTTGGAGATTTGATTTCATATTATAATACATTTGAAGCGGTAGATATTGAAAGGCTTTTTGAAATTGCCCGAATATTTAATATAAATGATAAAGTGAGTTTTTCTGTGTCAGATGAAGATAAAGAAAAAATCATTAAATTATATAATGCTTATGAAAAAGCTGTGTTAAAAGAAGAACTGAAAAAGAAAATAGATGAAATATATTTTGATTATATTGAGAAAGATATTTCTGAAATAGAAGAATCAGATATTGAAAAAATAAAAACTTTAATTTCATATTTTGATGAGGCTGAAGAAAAACAAATTGATTTGGGTGAGTATGATAAAGATTACATCAGGCATTGATATAATGACTATGCTATTTATAATACAAGTGAAAATATAAAAACCATTGATATTTCAACATATTATGATATTGACATGCTTGCAGTTCCGGGCGAGACAGCATCGCCGGATATATGGTATGAGTGCGACGATAATTTAAACGGTGATTTTTTCAGACAGGCAAAACATTCAAATATAAAAGAATATAAAGACAATATATTATCAATGAAAGAATATAAATATGTTGAAACATCAAATTATGATGAAAATACGGGAATTACTACAGTAACGTATCCTTATACGCCAACAGAGAGAACAATTGATTTTTATATGCCAAACAGTATTTTTTCTGCAGGAGTATGTGATGCGGTGTTAATAAATACAGGCGCAAAAGAAGAATACACCTTTTCACTTGACGGCGCATATACAGAGAGTATTTATTTTATGATTTCTTCAAGGAATCAAAGCACTGTAGAGCCTGAAATAACATATGTTGATGGAACTAAGGAAACCGTAAAAATCAGTGTACATACAACGGGACAGACAGTAAATGAAGTAAGAAATAACAGGAATACCTATTCTGATATGGTAAGTTATACAACTTCAGGAGATTATAAAGATTATAATCTTGCTGTAACAGGGGTTATTTATCCAAAGGACGGAAACACAACAAATGGATTTTCCGTTTTTGCACTTCCTGCAAATAAAGATAAGGGTGTAAAAAGTGTTACATTTAAAAGTACAACAGCAGCATAT
Source organism: uncultured Bacillota bacterium (assembly GCA_949297205.1). Classification (GTDB taxonomy): domain Bacteria; phylum Bacillota; class Clostridia; order UBA1381; family UBA1381; genus RGIG1988. The sequence continues at coordinate 9,236 of CASFSH010000082.1, forward strand.
TCTTTAATGGGTGTTTCCTACAGACCATTATCTAATATTGTGGTTATCGAAAATGTAAATAATCTGTACTCTGAGGTGGTTAATGGCGGCAGCATAGATACAAGCGATATGACGCTGGTATCATCTTTGGTTATGGCTTATAATGATGCTGAAAAGAGAGGGTTGTATTTTGAAAATATAGATAAAGATATAATGTCAAAACTTAACAGTATGGTATTGACATTTAATGCAAATATCTTTAGATATGATATTAGTACAGTTAAAGTTACAGGTGAATTTTCTGTGCCTGTAAATGAGGATACAGTTAAAAACGGTATAACGGTAATATCGGACGGAAATAAAATAAGCGGTGTTCAATATATATTGAATGAAAATCAAAAAGATATTACAATTGATATTCCTGTTGACAGATACGGACAAAGCACACTAAATATTAAAATTGACAAAATTACCATAAAGGATTATCCTAATATTTCAATTGCTTATCCGTATGAAGAGGATTACACAGTTTCAGAGTATTTTACACTTGATTATTCTGATAATTCAATATTGAAAGTGACAAATAATTCACAGGTTGACGAAAATGTCCTTGCATATGTTACCGTCATGGAAGATGGAAAAGTAAAAATGACTTCTGAAAAGACAGATACGGTTAAAGCAGGTGAGACTAAAAATATATCTATTGATTCATCTGCAAGTATTACTGAAAAATCTAAAGTATCAGCAGGAGTTATAAACAAAGATACATTCAGGCCTCTTGCAGAATTCGGAGAATATGAGAAGACCGGTGATTTAACAGATAAACAGGCAAATTTTAAAGAACCTGTTCTTGATTTGGTTACAAATATATTAAAAATACATGGTATCACACCTTCAAAACAAGAAAACAAAGTAATTTCTGCTGCAGTTTATGATTCTTTCGGAACGCTGTTGTATATAGGAGAAACAGCTGCAAACAGCGACGGATATTTCCTGTTTAATATACCTGTTGATGAAAGTAATATAAAAATGTCGGGATATTTGGAAATTAAACTTGGCGGTGATGATTTTAACGAATTATATAAAATAGACGATGTTTATTTTCCTATGAAGGATACAAGAATTGAGATTGTAAACGGACTGAAAAATGCCGGAAGCATAGAGGAGCTTGAACTATTGCTTGGTGATGTAAAAGAAAAGCTGTCATTAAATTTTGCTCCGTTTGTTGAATTGCTGGAAAATGAAACGTCAAAGAAAAAGCTTGCACAGGCAATATATGATGCAAAAAGTGAAATACCGTCCATTTCGGATTCAGATACTGAGTTTTCTCAAAAGATTGTAAAAGTACAGACTTTAATTAAACAACTATCAATTCTTGTTTGTATTTCGGAAAACAGGAAAGATAATATATTGTCTGACGGGGTGCTTTTATATAACGATATAATGAGATATGATTCAATAGATGTAAATGGAGTGACTTTGTATAAGCTATATACAGAAAACACATCAAAAACCGGACAAGAGGCAGTTATAGATTCAATAATCGGAAAAAGTTTTAAGAATGTATCCGAACTTTATAATGCTCTTTTGGAACCATTTATGTTAAATGCATTAAAGTATCCGGCTAAAAACGGTGTCACACATGTAAGTAAAGTGTTAACAAAGAAAAATGCGGATGCAGTCGGAATCGACATAACAAAATACTTAAATCTTTCCGATACCTCAAACGCAGATAAGGATATTGCCAATATGAATATACAGTCATTAAATGATGTGGAAGATTATATAAAAAAATTAGGCAGTAACAATTCTTCGAATAATAACGGAGGCGGAGGCGGAGGTAATTCATCTTCGGGCAGAACGGAATCAACAGGTACAGTTTCGGTTATACCTACTCAGCCTATTGCAAATCAGACTGAACTTGAAAAGGAAAATGAAAGTAATATAAATAAGTCAATATTTACAGATATAGATAAATCTCATTGGGCTTATTCAGCAATTGAAAATTTGGCATCAAAAAACATTTTAAACGGTGTGGGTGACGGACGTTTCTGCCCTGATAATACGATAACAAGAGCAGAATTTGTAAAGATTTTATGTATGGCAAAAGGTATTGAGCAGGAAAATTCACAGCCTTTATTTGATGATGTTGATATAAATGCATGGTATGCACCTTTTATAATTGCGGCGTATAATAAAGGAATAATTACAGGTGTTACAGATACATTATTTAATCCTAATGAAAATATTTCAAGACAGGATATATGTACAATATTATATAGAATGGATAATTTGGCATTTGAAGGAGATTGTGAATTTACAGACAAAGATGATATAGCAGAATATGCACAAAATGCAGTGGCGTATTGCTTTAATAAAAAAATTGTAAGCGGTTTTCCGGACGGAAGCTTTGCTCCGGAGATGAGCTGTACAAGAGCGCAGGCAGCCACAATAATTAATAATTATTTGAATAATCAGCAATAATATGTATGAATGTGAGGTAACGTGAAAAATAAGCTGCACATCTCACTGTTTATCGGGACTCGGGAGTATACGCATACGCCGTCGTAACCGAAAACTGCAATCTGTTTGCTTCTTTTTCGCGTTATGGTTTGTGCCGCTGTGTTGTGCGGCTGAATGGAGGATTAATATGAAAAAATTGATTTCGGCTCTGCTTGTATTAAACATTATAACAATTTTTTTGATACCGCCGGGGCTTGCAGAGTTTAATGATGTAAGTGATTCTGAAGCAGTTGATGTTGTTACCGGATTAAAGCTTATGGAAGGTTATGCAGATGGAACATTTTTGCCTGAAAACAACTTGACAAGAGCTGAATTTGCACAGATAATTTCTGATATATATACATATGGCACGGAAGATAATGCGGTTTCGGAGTGGAAAATGAATTTTTTTAACGGTGTTGTTGAAGATGAAACTGCTTTAATTCCGCCTGAAGTTATGAATCAAAGCGAAACAGCCATTTATTCAGACGTAATGGAAGACAGTGAAAATTATGATGCAATAAAACTTGTTACTCAATATAACTTAATGGCGGGTGTTGGAAACGGAGAATTTGACCCTGACGGTAATGTAACAAATGAACAGGCATTAAAGGTTATTCTTACTTTAATGGGATACGGATATCAGGCACAGATGCTTGGCGGATATCCAAGCGGGTATATCGCCGCTGCCTCACAGACTGGTCTTAATAAGGGAATTGGACAAATTTCTGATTATGCAACAAGACTGGATATAGCACAAATTCTTTATAATGC
>CASFSH010000083.1 GCA_949297205.1 uncultured Bacillota bacterium
CAAACAATACGGTTGTATTATATCACAAATATTTAACTAATTCAACCTATTTGTTTATATTTATTAAATAATAGTGTGAAGACATTGCTGTTTGAATTTGGTATAATATGCAGATAAAAGAGGATGATTTTATGAGAAACAAAAATTTTGATACATGGCTTCAAATAGGGTTGAATATTCTGCACTATCGGAAGGAACAGGGAATGACACAGATACAGCTTGCTGAAAAAAGCGGTATTAGCAGAACATATTTACAGTTAATAGAAAATGCTGCCAGTTCTTGTACTCTTGATACGCTTATAGACATTGCAGAAGCACTGAAAATACCTTTAATAAAGTTGTTTGAATTTAGAGATTAAAAAGGGGAGCTTACACATTGTAGAGTAAGTTCTCTTTTACCATATACCAATTTAATTTTTCTATTATTAATATCAGTCAATATATAATTTATGTGGGGTGATATGTAATGAATGATAAACTGATAATAAGTAAAAAGCGTTCAAAGGGAGAAGATGGGTATAAGACATTTTCCGTACGTATAAAAGAGGAAACTGTAACAAAATTAGATGATTTGGCAATCGAAACAAATCGCTCACGAAATGAGTTAATCAATATATTGCTTGAGTATGCAATAAACAATAGTCAGGTAATATAATTCGGATATTAAAAAAAGTAAAAAATATTGCAGGAGTGTGATTCAATTGAAAATGAAAAATTATGATGTATGGGTTCAAATAGGGTTAAAGATATTGCACTACCGAAAGGAAAAAGGAATGACACAAATGCAGCTTGCGGAAAAATGCGACATTAGCGGAAATTTTTTGCAGAGAGTAGAAACCGCTGTAAGTTCATGCAGTGTGGATACGCTTATAGAAATTGCCGAAGCACTTGATATTCCGTTAAAAAGATTATTTGAGTCCAGAGATTAAAAAAAGAACTTACACATAATCAAAGTGTAGGTTCTTTTTAGTATGGCATTTATTTTTTTATTTGTATTTTTCAGACAGCCATTTCAATTTGCGTTCTTTTGAAACTTTCATTATTTCTTCAAGCCCGGTGCGGTCATCCGAATCCAGCGTATCTTTAATTTCTTTGAGATTATCTATCATTTCCTCTATTCTTTGTGAAAGCTCATTTTTATTTTCAAGGAATAATTCGCTCCACATTTTTTCGTTGATAAGGGCAACTCTCGTACAATCTCTTAAACTGCCGGCTGAGAAAAGAGCGGACTTTTCAAGTATGGGACTCTGACAGAGGGCAATAGCCACAACGTGCATAAGCTGGCTTGTATATGCGATAACTGCGTCATGTTCTTTGGGAGTTGTGCGTACTATACGGGCACAGCCTATGTATTTTGCAAATTTTTCGATAAAATCCACCGTTTCGGGTTTGTTTTTCTCGGAAGGGGTTATAAGAAAAGATGCATTTTTAAATAAGTCGTTGCATGAGTTTGCGTAACCGCCGAGCTCTTTTCCTGCCATTGGGTGCCCTCCTACAAACTCTACATTTTCAGGAAGCAAAGCGGTGATTTTAGATATAATAAATTCTTTTACTCCCGACACATCTGTTATAATGGCACCTGATTTCAAATATTGTGCATTTTCTTTTATAAATTCAATATTTGCGCTTGGATAAAGACACAGTATTATAAAATCGCAGTTTTTTAAAAATTCTCCTCCGTCTGTATACCCCTCGGAGATAACCTCATCGGATAAAGCGTCATTTATAATATTATTATCTTTGTCACAGCCTATGATTTTGCAATTCATAAAACCTTTTAAGCTTTTTGCTACAGAACCGCCGATAAGTCCCAGTCCAATTACAGCTATATTCATATTTGACCTCCGTAATTTTTGATATTTTGTATAATATATGAACCGGGCAATGGAAGCGGATACTTTCATTGCCGGTTAAATAATTTTTAATTAAGTTTAATAACAGAGATACACGAAGATTCTATATATTATTTACAATATTTTTTCGAGCTCTTCTGTTCTTTCTTTTTATTTTTCTGTTGTCAAAAATCTCATACAGTACAGGAATAAAGAACAAAGTCAGCAATGTTCCCACAAACAGTCCGCCCAGCAATACAACAGCCATAGGACGCATCATTTCAGCACCGTTTGCGGTGGAAACAGCCATAGGCAGGAATCCGAGAATAGAGGTAAGAGAGGTCATAAGTATAGGACGCATTCTTGTTTTTCCGGAATATACAACCGCCTCTGTTCTGTCAATATCGGGCTTTTCTCGTCTTGTGGTGTTTATAAAGTCAATCAGCACTATGGCATTATTTACAATTATACCCATAAGCATAAGTACACCTATACAGCTGACAACAGAAAATGTGCTGTTAAATATGATAAGTGATAGTTCCACACCGATAAGGGCAAGAGGAATGGTTCCGAGTATGATAAAAGGCTGTATCATGTTTTCAAACTGTGCCGCCATTACCATATACATCAGCAGAATACCCAACAATATGGCTATAAACAGTGACTGCATGGCGTCCATCATCATCTCATAGCTTCCGCCGGTAGTGCGGGATATGCCGTCAGGCATGGGAATATCAGCCAAAAGACGTTCAAATTGATTGTTTGCGGTTGTCATGTCAGTTCCGTATAATTT
>CASFSH010000084.1 GCA_949297205.1 uncultured Bacillota bacterium
TTGGAATAAAGCGAGCAGAGTTTAATATAGGTCTTACAAACCTTGTTTATAACTTTTGCAGATATACTATTTTAAAACGAAAAGAGGTGTACATGGGATAACTATGCCCAAATGAGAATGATTCTGAATATTTAGGGCTTATTCTCCCTGAATATTTAGCGAAAATTAATGGCAATTGGCTATTTCTTGCCTTGATTTTTGAAAAATTAATCGAAATAGCAAAATATTATGATTGGGAATCAATTTTTAGAGGTTCCCTTAATTTACTAATAGATATTATACCATATCTATCTTTTTTGTCACGTTTGTTACTATCACACCGTCCGAATTTCATCATCTTCCACATACCTGTGCATCTCTACTACTAAACAAAGGAAAGCAAAACGGCGTTACATTAAAAGATATTCAGGTATGGCTTGGACACAGTGATTTTGCAACAACTGCAAATATATATTCTCATTTAGATGCAAATTCAAAATTATCTTCACTTGATACTTTGTCGGGAATTGTTAGTATATAAATGCAAAAGTTCCCTCAGCAAAATTAGTTGCTTTGAGCCAAAATAAAAAGGCTTTCAAATACGTGAAAGCCTTGTAAATGGCGGAGAAGGTGGGATTCGAACCCACGTGCCTGACGGCAACACGATTTCGAGTCGCGCTCGTTATGACCTCTTCGATACTTCTCCATATATATTTAACAGTTGCAGAAAGTTTGCAAAAAAGAGGGAACTCCCTGCGGGAACTGCTAAAAACAACAATATTAAATTTTAAGAAAACCCAGTAAAATCAAGGGTTTTGAGCGTTTAACGTGGCAAAAAGCACTTTTGATTTCGAGTCAGTCCCGTTATGACCACTTCGATACCACTCCGAATATTTTTAACATTATGCCGAATCCGGGTTTGGCAAAAGATAAAGCAATTATATTATTGCAATACAACAGAATATATTATAACACAACACAAAAGAAAAGTCAATTATTATAATAAAATAAATTAACATAAACATACGGTAATATAAAATATACCCAAAAACTGTCAAATAAATTTTGACAGAATGACACACAAGCATTAAAATTCTGTAATACAAAATTAAGCGGCAATTACTTTAGAAAGTACAGCCGCTCAATTTTTTTACCATATTTTTATCTGTGTTCACCGCAATTTCTGCAAAAACGAGCATCTTTTGCATTTTTTGTGCTGCAATTTTTGCACTCCCACTCAGCATCATAATTTAATTTTGGTGCAGGAGGAGCAGATGCAGTTATATTATTTTCTTTTTTCTGTTCTGCATTTTTAATAAGCTGATATAATTCATATGTATTTGAATTGGATACCTCCAGCTGTTCTATTATTTCTCCTATTGCATAAAAAAACAAACTGAAAACAAAACCGGCTATAATTGTATAAAAAAAATGAATACCAACCCCAAGTATAAGATATCAGCTGAATCACAGCAGCTATCACGCTTAAAACAAAAAATACTATTGCTGTTACTTTACAAACTTTACTCATAAAGTCAACCCCCATAAAATATCCGTATTCTTTAAAAACGGATTATTAAAATTAAAGCTGTTGTATTAATTTAGTATAACCCAATATCATATCCGGTCATTTATGCACAAATACAACAGCTTTATATTTTTACGTATTAATTCAGTTTTTCTTTCCTACAGTTGCCTTTAAAACAAACAATGTTGCAATCATCAAAATAAAGGAAACAGGAATCATTATCCAAGCATTTGGAACGAATCCGGCAATAATATAACTCACGAAAGACACAGCGGCAACAGTAAATGCATATGGCAGCTGAGTTGAAACGTGATTTAAGTGATTACACTGTGCTCCGGCAGATGACATAATAGTTGTATCTGAAATCGGTGAGCAGTGGTCACCACAAACCGAACCTGCAAGGCAAGCAGACATACCTACAATCATAAGTTCATTTCCCTCAGGGAAAATTGCGGTTACAATGGGAATTAATATACCGAATGTTCCCCATGATGTTCCTGTTGCAAAGGACAAACCTATAGCTACCAGGAATATAATCGGAGGCAGGAAGTTGGAAAGGTGTGTTGATGCATTTTCCATCACACCGCCGACAAACAAATCTGCTCCCAGCAAACCGGTCATATTCTTCAAAGTAGTTGCGAAGGTAAGTATCAATATTGCAGGAACCATTGCAATAAATCCCTTTGGTATTGATTCCATTGCTTCTTTAAAGGTAACAACTCTTCTGCAAAGCATATAAATTATTGTTACTACCAATGCTATTATGCCTCCCCACGGCAGACCTACGGTTGCATCGGTGTTTGCAAAAGCATCAACAAATGAAGAGCCTGAGAAGAATCCGCCAACATAAATCAATGCCAATACGCAGATTATTATCAATACTATAATAGGAAGTACAAGGTCAATAACCTTTCCTCTTGCGGAAACCTTTTCCTCTTCTTCCTGATTTTCTTCCCTGCCGGTTGTAAATAAATCACCTTTTGTAATTGCATTTATTTCATGTCTTTTCATGGGACCGTAATCCAATTTCATAAGTGTTATTCCGATTATAAACACAAAAGTAAGCAATGAATAAAAGTTATATGGAATTGCTCTTATAAAGAGTGCCAGTCCCTGTCCTTCCGCAGCATACGAAGAAACCGCTGCAGCCCATGACGATATAGGTGCTATCATACATACCGGTGCTGCCGTTGCATCAATAAGATATGCAAGCTTTGCTCTTGAAATCTTATGGCTGTCGGTAACCGGAAGCATAACAGAACCAACTGTCAGACAATTAAAGTAATCATCTATAAAAATAAGTACACCGAGAATAAATGTTGCAATTGTTGCCCCGGCTCTTGTTTTTATGTTTTTCTTTGCCCATTCACCGAATGCCGCACTTCCG
>CASFSH010000085.1 GCA_949297205.1 uncultured Bacillota bacterium
GATTATTAACAAAAGAATATCGGTTACTCCCGTATCCTGCCTTGTTGAAGCACTTGATAATCCTTCTGTGGATAAATGTGTGAAGATTGCAAAAACTCTTGATAAGGCAGCGAAAGATGTAGGTGTGAACTTTATCGGAGGTTATTCGGCACTGGTGCATAAAGGAGTTACACCGGGAGAAAAATTATTGATAGAATCAATACCCGAGGCTTTGGCATCGACAGATATTGTATGTTCAAGTGTAAATGTAGGAACAACAAAAGCCGGAATTAACATGGATGCTGTAGAACTTATGGGCAAAATAATAAAAAAATCAGCAGAACTTACTGCAGACAAAGGCGGGTTTGCCTGTGCAAAACTTGTTGTATTTTGCAATGCGGTTGAAGATAATCCCTTTATGGCCGGTGCTTTTTTGGGAGAAGGAGAAGGTGATTGCGTTATTAATGTAGGTGTAAGCGGTCCGGGCGTTGTAAAATGCGCACTGGAAAAGGTTAAAGGAGAACCCTTCGGTGTTGTTGCTGAAACTATTAAAAAGACTGCATTTAAAATTACTCGTATGGGACAGTTGGTTGCACGTGAAGCATCAAAACGTCTTAATGTACCTTTTGGCATAGTGGATTTATCCCTGGCACCTACACCAGCAATTGGCGACAGCGTTGCATACATTCTTGAAGAAATGGGACTTGAACAATGCGGAACACACGGAACAACAGCAGCACTTGCATTGCTTAATGACGCTGTTAAAAAGGGCGGTGTTATGGCAAGTTCTTATGTGGGAGGATTGTCAGGTGCGTTTATTCCTGTCAGCGAAGATGCCGGAATGATCGCGGCGGCAAAATCAGGAACTTTGATTCTTGAAAAATTGGAAGCAATGACTTGTGTATGTTCGGTTGGTCTTGATATGATTGCAGTTCCGGGAGATACAACGGCTGAAACTTTGTCGGCAATAATAGCTGACGAGGCTGCAATAGGTATGGTGAACACAAAAACTACGGCAGTGAGAATAATACCTGCTCCGGGTAAAAAAGTGGGGGATATAGTGGAATTCGGCGGACTTCTCGGTAGCGGACCTGTTATGAAGGTAAATGACAAGAGCAGTGCCGAGTTTATACACAGAGGAGGAAGAATACCGGCACCTTTACAAGCTCTTAAAAATTAAAAATATTGAATCTGGATAAAATTACTGTCGGGATATATTTGTAAATTTAAAATAATAATTAAAAAACGGATTAGAATAAATTTTGAACAATTTTATGTATTATGTTTTGCGAAAGGAGCAAATATATATGGATGAAATAATTGGAAGAATAATTGAAATTGAAAATAAAGCTTGTGCTGTTGTTGAGCAAGCTGAAAAGGAAAAAGAAAATATTGATGAAACGGTAAAAACCGAAATAGAAAAGATGAAGTCTGACATTGAAAAAAGAGCTTCGGATAAATGTGCCCATATAAAAAACATTGAGGATGAAGATACTCGTAAGCAATTGGAGGAAACTCGGAAAATCACTCAAGAAGCAAAATGTAAACTTGAAGAAATTTATAATCAAAAGCATGATGAATGGGTAAAAAGTATAACGGAGGAAATAATAGGTTTATAATATTGATTTTGCTTCTTTTTTTACATTACTGATTTGTGCCGTCAAACGGCGGCGAAATGGAGGTGTGTTATGAGCAATTATTCGGCAGTTTCGGCAAAAACAAAAGCAATGTTCGGTAAATGCTTTAAAAAATCAGATTTTGAGACGCTTGTTACAAAATCAAGTGTTAATGATGTTTGCGCTTACCTCAAAAATGAAACATTTTATAGAGATATTTTTGCGGATGTGGACGAAAACAGCGTACACAGAGGATTGATAGAAGAACAGCTATGGATAAAACTTGATAATGAATATAATAAAATATATAATTTTGTGGACAATGAAAAAAAAGTAATACTCGATTTCTTGTTTATAAGAAAAGAAGTGGATTATCTCAAACACAGCATAAGAAATCTTTTTAACCGCGAGAAAGCGCCGGTACCGGAGCCGGTCAGTGATTTTTTTGAAAAACGTACAAAAATTAATATTCAAAAGTGCGTTAAAGCCAAATCAATGGATGATTTTATCAAGGCGTGTGAAAATACTGTATACTATGAATATATGAAAAGGGTAAAAGCAGTCAATTCCGATTATTTTTCAATAGCAATGGGGTTGGATCTGTTATATTATGAAAATTACTGGAAAAGAATAAAACAACTCAGCGGCCGTGAAAGAAGAGCTATGGAAAAATTTGTGGGTTCTCAGATTGATATGATGAATATAATCTGGATTTATCGAAGTAAGGAATATTTTAAATTCAGCAATGAACAAATATATACCTGTCTTATTCCAGTACGTTACAGATTATCGGAAGAACTGATAAAAAAACTTGTAAATACAAAAACCGGAGAAGGTATTATTTCCATTCTTGATAAAACAGTCTATAAATCTTTGTTTAAAAGAATATCAGAAGGTTTCTATGTTGATGAAAATTACAGACGTATAATGTATAAAATTGCAAGATCAACCTTTACAACGGCATCTGATACAATTGCAGGAAGCTGTGCATATCTTGATATGAAAGAATTTGAAATACTTAATATTATCAGGGTAATAGAAGGAATAAGATACGGTATTAATCCGGAAGCTATAAAAAAACATATCAGAATATCATAATCTTGTAGGAAACTTATTTAAAACATGAAATGTGAACCGGTGATATTTGCCGGTTGAATCAAAAAGTAAATGGAGGGACCGCCGTGGCAGTTACAAGACTTGTTTCGGTAACCATTGCCGGAAAGATAGAAGAGTTTGAAGATATTGTCAACAGATATATTTATGAGCGTGACATACATCTTGAAAACGTTATGAATGTTTTGGAAGATAAAGAAAAACTACAGCCCTTTTCGGACGGAGTTCAATATGAATCGGTTGTTTCAAAAGCTGCGAATATTTTGAAGCTGGCTAAAATTGCTCCAATCGAAAATATAAATGCACGTTCTTCAAAAAATCTTGAAGAAATGAACGAGTTCCTTGATAATATAAATACGGAATTGAAGCAAAGCAACGAAGAACGTGACAGACTACTCAATGAAATTGAGAGCATGAAAACAAATATAAAGAATCTTGAAAAAATAAGAGATACTCAATGTGATATAGGAAAGCTAAAGAGTTTCAGATTTATCAAATACAGATTCGGACACATTACAAGAACAGGATATAAAATGCTGAACACGTATCTTTCGGATATGGATATTGTTTTTGTAACAACTTATGAAGATGAGAAAAGTGTTTGGGGGTTTTATTTTGTTCCGGACAGTGAAAAGGAAAGAGTGGATGAAATATTTGCATCTCTTTACTTTGAAAGGGTAGATATCCCTGCTATGATAATGGGGACCCCTGAAAAAGAAATAAAAAGGCTTACCGAAGAAATTCAAAAATACAGAAAATATATAGATGATGTATCTCAGAATGCAAGAGATATTATAAAGGATTATGAGGAGGAATTACAGAATATTTATTCCTCGGCACGAAAACGACAGGGAACAACAAATGTAAGGAAAAAGGCTGCACATTCAAAAGAATTCTTTTATATTGTAGGCTGGATGAGTAAAAAAGACGCAAAAGATCTTGAACGTGATTTAAAGGCAGAGAAAGGTGTTATATTGTTCTTTACCGAAAAACCGGAGAATCTTGACAGTTCAGTTAAACCGCCTACAAAGTTAAAAAACAATATGCTGTTCAGACCTTTTGAAATGTTTGTAAAGATGTACGGATATCCCGGATACGATGAAATAGATCCTACGCCGCTTCTGGCTTTTACCTATATTCTGTTTTTCGGTATGATGTTCGGTGATGTTGGACAGAGTGCGGTTTTAGCATTGCTCGGTTTTATTGTTTATAAAAAGACAAAAATGCAGCTTGCAAACATAATCGGCATAGTAGGACTTTCAGGTATAGTTTTTGGATTTTTATACGGTTCGGTATTCGGAAATGAAGAAATTATCCATGGTGTTCTCACTCCTATGAACAATATATCCACTTTGCTTATTGCTACAATGTCAATGGGTGCGGTTATAATTGTCATAGGTATTATACTAAATATAATAAATCTGTTCAAAAAAAGACAGACGGGACAAATGATTTTTTCACACAACGGTATTGCGGGACTGATATTTTATGTGAGTATTATTCTGTTTGCCGTATCATTGCTTACAGGAATTATAGAACTTCCGAAAACGCTTATGATTGCATTGATTGTGATTTCGCTGTTAATGATTTATTTTTGTGAACCTATTTCAATGTTTATGGCGGGAAAGAAAATACCAAAAGATGCGATGTTCTATGTTCAGCAATTTTTTGAACTTTTTGAAGTGCTCTTGAGTTATTTTTCAAATACAATATCCTTCCTGAGAATCGGTGCTTTTGCAATAGTCCATGTAGGTATGATGATGGCTGTATCTGCTTTGGCAGGTGACGGCGGAGTTAAATTTATAATAGTATCCATAATCGGAAATATACTTGTCATGGTTTTGGAAGGTCTGGTTGTCGGAATTCAGGTATTAAGGCTTGAATATTATGAAATGTTTTCAAGATACTTTACAGGTAACGGAAGACCGTTCGTATCTTTAAAAGATAGTATAAAATAAATTTTTTGGAGGAATTAAAAATGTTAAATGTATTATTTGTTTTGGTTTTAGGTTCGGTTTTGGCTCCTTTTGCTTATTATAAATTATCGGGAAATAAAAATGGCAAAGCGTGTATGATGATGAATATTGTAACGTTTTTCGGATTGCTTCTTGCCGGCAGTATATATTGTATCGGCGGTGCTGTACCTGCGTTTGCCGATGCTGAAACAGCAGGTCTTACTGTTGGTGAAGGACTTAAATTTATCGGTGCGGCATTGTCAACGGGACTTTCCGGTATAGGCGGCGGTATTGCCGTTGCACAGGCAGCGTCTGCAGCTATAGGTGCAATGAGTGAAAATGAGAGTATTATGGGTAAAACATTAATTTTCGTTGCACTTGCCGAAGGTATTGCATTATATGGTCTGGTTATTTCAATTATGATTTTGAATGGCTGATAAAGTGAATGGATAACGTGAAAATTAAACTGCATTTCTCACCTGTTATTGGAATTTTGTAAATAGGTAATTTGCCGGTTTCTTTTCAGCGTTTCGGATTTATGCCGCCGTATTGCGGCGAAATGAGGGATTGATATGAAAATATATCTTATAAGTGATAATATTGATACTCAATTCGGTATGAGACTTGCAGGAGTTGAGGGTGTGGTTGTACATGATGAGGAAGCTTTAAAAGAGGCGGTAAACAATGTTCTTGCCGATACAGATGTAGGTATATTGCTTTTTACCGAAAAGGTGGTATCAATTGCGCCTGATTATATTAAAAATATGAAGCTTACTCTGCATACACCGCTGATAGCTGAAATCCCCGACCGCCATGGAAGCAGAGATATAGGAAAATCAATTAATTCTATGGTATCAGAGTCTATCGGATTGAAAATATAATTAAAATTGTCGTCACAAAAAGTGCGATTCGGATAATCCTGCAAAATGCAGACAAACAGATGTTTTAAGTAGTATAAGACATCATTAAAATCTGTTAAGAAAGGGAGTAATTTATCGTGGATTCTATTTTAAACGAAAAATTAAATAGGTTTTCTGCAGTTGTTTTATCTGATGCTCAGAAAAAAAGAGCAGCAATAGAAGCAGATAACGAGTTGATAAAAAAACAAAAAAATGATGAGGCACAAAATGAATTTTTGAAAAATGCATATGAGACAATTCAGTCAGCTGTTGAAAAGATAAGAAGAGAAGATAATGAAAAGGTACTTATGGCAGGCGTTAACGCAAGAAAAGAACTGTTTGCCGCAAGAGAAAAGATTATAGAGAATGTATTTAATGAAATAAAAGATAATCTTTTGGCATTTACAAAAACTTCTGATTACAGCTCATGGCTTTTAAAACAGATAAAGCAGGCGTCAGATGAAATCGGTGAAGGAGATAAAACTGTTTTTGCCCGCAGTGAAGATGTGGCACTGATAAACAAGATAATAAGTGATATTCCGGATAAAGATGGTAAAATAACTGTTGAAGAAATTAATGAAGACATAATAGGCGGAATAAAAGTACGTAATAATACTCGAGGAATAATCTCCGACTGTACCTTTGATGAAATCCTTGCAGGAAAAAAGACGGACTTTCTCAACAGAAGCGGACTGAGCATTGAGTAAAATTAATTCATTGACATAATTGTGACTTTTTGTTGATATACTCAGAAAATATAATGAGCCTATGTGTCATGGGTTTGTGTACAAAATATTTGCCATTGGCGGGAACAGGCGGATTGGAGGATTATGATGGATAATACTAAAGGATACATTTACGGCATAAACGGTCCTGTTGTTCAGGTAAAAGGCTCTGCCGATTTTGAAATGCAGGAAATGGTTTATGTCGGATACGAACAGTTAATAGGTGAAGTAATCGGCGTTACCGATGAAGCCGCAATAGTACAGGTATATGAAGATACAAACGGGTTAAAGCTGGATGAACCTGTTACCGGTACGGGCGGACCTCTTTGTATTACACTGGGACCGGGCATAATATCAAATATTTTTGACGGTATACAAAGACCTCTGTCAGACATAAGAGATCATTTTGGTTCTTTTATTGGAAAGGGCGTTGACTTTTCAGCTCTTGACAAAGATAAAAAATGGAAAGTTACATTTAAAAAGAAGATCGGAGATACTGTGGAAGCGGGAGAAGTTTTTGCGGTTACTCCTGAAACTTCATTAATTGAACATAAAATTATGATACCTAACGGCATATCCGGAAATATTTCGTGGATTGCGGAGAATGGTGAGTATACCGTTAATGATATAATTCTTAAGGTTAATACAAAAAGCGGAGAAAAGGAACTTACAATGTGTCAGAAATGGCCTATTAAACAGGAGCGTCCTTATGCAAAAAGACAGCCTATTTCAAGACCTCTTATTACAGGTCAAAGAATAATGGATTCTATGTTTCCTCTTGCAAAAGGCGGAGCAGCCTCTATTCCGGGAGGATTCGGAACAGGAAAAACAATGAATCAGCATCAGATTGCAAAGTGGTGTGATGCCGATATTATAGTTTATATAGGCTGCGGAGAAAGAGGAAACGAAATGACTCAGGTACTTGAGGAATTTTCTGAACTTATTGATCCTAAATCAAACAAGCCGTTGCTTGACAGAACCGTTTTAATTGCAAATACCTCAAATATGCCTGTTGCTGCCCGTGAAGCGAGTATTTATACCGGTGTCACATTGGCGGAGTATTATCGTGATATGGGTTATCACGTTGCTTTGATGGCTGATTCCACTTCACGTTGGGCAGAAGCTTTGAGAGAAATTTCGGGACGTCTTGAAGAAATGCCGGCAGAGGAGGGTTTTCCTGCATATCTTGCATCAAGACTGTCTGCTTTTTATGAAAGAGCAGGATACTTTACAAATCTTAACGGCAGTGAAGGATCTGTTACATTGATAGGTGCGGTATCTCCTCAGGGCGGTGATTTTTCGGAACCGGTGACACAGAATACGAAAAGATTTACACGTTGTTTCTGGGCTTTGGATAAGGCACTGGCATATGCAAGACACTATCCTGCAATAAACTGGCTTAACAGTTATTCTGCATATATAGATGAACTTTCTGACTGGTACAGCGAAAATGTTGATAAAGACTTTATGAAAAAAAGAAATGAAATAATGTCTATCCTTTCGGAAGAAGCAAATCTGATGGAAATTGTAAAATTGATTGGTTCGGATGTTCTTCCGGAATCACAGAAGGCTACATTGGAAATTGCAAAAATAATAAGACAGGGATTTTTACAGCAGAATGCATTTCATGCCGAAGACACGTATGTACCAATGGAAAAACAGCTGAAAATGATGGAAGTAATTTTATATCTTAATACAAGAATAAAAGAACTTGTGGAACATTCAATTCCTATTTCATTACTTGATCAAACAGGAATTTTTGAAGAGCTGATTAAAATGAAATATACTGTACCAAATAACGACTTATCAAAAATCAGTATTATCAGAACCGATATAGATACTGCAATTGACAATATTATTTCGGCTTACAAGGAATAGGAGGGTTATTTGTGGCTATAGAATATATAGGATTAAAAAATATTGAGGGGCCGTTGGTTGCTATCGAAGGTATCAAGGGAGCATCCAATGAGGAAATGGTTTCAATAACTCTTGATGACGGAACAAAAAGACAGGGAAGAATAATAGAAATGGAAGGAGATATGGCTGTTATTCAGGTATTTGAAGGAACAAGCGGAATGTCCCTTTCTAATACTAAAACCAGATTGATGGGAAAACCTATGATGCTGCCTTTGTCAAAAGAAATACTGGGAAGAACTCTTGACGGTGTCGGCAGACCCATTGACGGAATGGGTGATTATTATGCAGATGAGATAAGAAATATTAACGGAGAGCCTATAAACCCTGTTTCGAGAGATTATCCAAATAATTTTATTCAGACCGGAATTTCTTCAATAGATTGTCTTGCAACACTTATCAGAGGACAGAAACTTCCTATTTTTTCAGGTGACGGTCTGCCTCATGATAATCTTGCCGTACAGATAGCACGTCAGGCAAAGGTTGTTGACGAAGACGATGAAAATGCGGCTGATAAATTTGCTATTGTATTTGCTGCAATGGGTGTTAAACATGACGTTGCAAATTACTTTAAAAAATCATTTGAGGAAAGCGGAGTGCTGAATAAGGTTGTAATGTTTTTGAATTTATCGAACGATCCTGTCGTTGAAAGGATAATTACTCCCAGATGTGCATTGACTGCGGCGGAATATCTTGCTTATAAACATGATATGCATGTTTTGGTTATTTTAACGGATATGACGTCATATGCAGAGGCACTTCGTGAAATTTCTTCTTCAAAAGGTGAAGTCCCGTCAAGAAAAGGATATCCTGGATATCTTTATTCGGATCTTGCTTCATTATATGAACGTGCCGGAATAATAAAGGATGCAAAGGGATCTGTAACACAGGTGCCTATTCTGTCCATGCCTAATGATGATATTACACATCCTATTCCTGACTTAACAGGATATATAACTGAAGGTCAGATTGTTTTGGGACGTGAATTATCCATGTCTGGTGTTTATCCTCCGGTATCAATTCTTCCATCATTGTCACGTTTGATGAAGGATGGCATAGGTGAAGGGTTTACAAGAGAAGATCATTCGGCATTATCAAATCAGCTATTTTCTGCATATTCAAGAGTAAATGATGCAAAAAGTCTTGCTTCGGTTATAGGTGAAGATGAGTTGAGTGATATTGATAAAAAATATATAGAATTCGGCAAGGCCTTCGACGCACAGTTTTTAACTCAGGGACAATATGAAAACAGAAGTATAGAAGAAACTCTTGATCTGGGCTGGAAGCTTCTGGGAATTTTGCCTAAGTCAGAACTTGACCGTGTATCCGATGACATACTTGATAAGTATTATAAACCATATACGGAACAGTAAATTATTCCTTACAAAACTTGATTTTA
>CASFSH010000086.1 GCA_949297205.1 uncultured Bacillota bacterium
TCTTTTGAGAATATACTGTCTTAGGGAAACTCAATGTATATGTGCTGCCCGATGTAAGTCCCGAATAAGAAAGTGCTGCGCTTCTTGCCGCTGCATTGTATGTAACATCTGTCTTGTAATCTATACCGTTACTGTCGGTAAGAGTAATCTCATTCAAAGAGTCTTCCAACACATCTGTTGTAAAATAAATTTCTATATTTCCGTTTCCTTCTGTGATTTCATTGTTATTATCTTCTGCCGATGTATAAAGCACTCTTGGGCTCTTGATTTTTTCAATTTTTAAGTTATCTACCGCAAAAGCACCATCATTGTTATCTCCATTGGTATCCATGTATGCAAGCAGAACACTGTCATAATCATATCCGGTAAAGTTGCTCCATCCGCCGCTTACTCTTGTTGTATCAAACTTAAAATCAAGAGCATAGTTACCCTTCTGGTAGAGCATATTCCAAGTGTGCCAACCATTGTCAAAGGTTTTTCCTTCAACGGAATTTGACTCTCCACTCTTTCCGACATTCAGCCAGTTCTTTTCTGTCACCGATGCACTGTTCGTCAGCCCTGTAAGTCCTTCTGTATTATCATGAAGCTGTGCTTTTGATGCAATTCCGCCCATTCTTCTGAAACGTGCCGTTCCAACAGATGTATCGCTTGATGTTCCGTACCATTTCCAGTCACCTGTTACATAAAGCAAATCCTCATACTTACCCTCTTGTCTTAACAATCCCATATCTGATGCATACAGTCTTGTTCTTGTGTTTGGCTTTGAAAGCTCACTGCTCCAACCACTCTCAACCGCAAGGTACTTTCCGCCGTCCCTTTCCTTTAAGGAAACTACAGGATCTCTGTCCGAATAGTTTTCTCTTAACATCATGTAAAGACCGTCCTTACCGTTTTCTCCCGTCAAGGCTGCAATGTCATCATCTGTCCAATCATCAAAGTTTTCATTAACAACATAACCGTCTGCGGTAAATACAGCTATATCATCATTATTATAATACAATGTATATGCTTCTCCGTCCTCCAATGCGCCAAACACAAGCTCATAAACACCTGCCTTCTCGGTTGCCCTCACATACTGTCCGCCAACGATGTCACTTCTGTCGCTCTTTTTAAGCGATAACCCTGTCCTTAGTTCTTCAAGCTTAAGCTCGGATTCAATTCTGATTATGCCCTTGTCAAATGCAATTGTGTCACCGTCTTTAACATCTGCCGCAACACTTGCAGCGTGTGCAGGTACAACAGCAAACGAGGCAATAAACGTGGTAGATAAAACCGTTGATAACAATTTTTGCGTTTTCATATAAAATTCCTCCATTTAAAAAATATTAAATTGTACAATCATTCCCTAAAATAAGGCAAACTGTACTGCTTTTCTTCTGCAAAATCCTTCATATCGCAGAATACTTATTTATAAATATCCAATATAATGGGTTATTTAGTCAAAAACTCAACCTCGTACAGATTTGAAGATGCAAAAATATTATCATTATCTCCAAACAGTACATAAACCTCATGCAATCCTTCAGAAATTCCATCTGTCAGTGTATATTCCAAATCAACCTTCTCATTCCAGTCTTCTCCTTCAAGCAAAAACTCTGCAATCGGCTCATTTTCAAGACTGTCAATCATAATTTTCAGCGTATTTCCGCTGTTTTCTCCTTTTGTGGAATACTGTACTCTGACCGTATTATAGCAGCTTTTTAAGCTTGCACCCTCAAAACATATCCAATCACCCGACCATGTATGATTAACACCGTCTGCCATCGCTTCAATCAGCCATGTATTGGGATTCGGGCCTACATATCCTCTTGTGTCAAACTTCTCACACTCAAGTAGAAGTGATGCAGCATTTTCATCCTCATCATGGCGTATGCTTCTGTAAATCGGCGTAAAGCTAATCAACGATGCTGAAGAAATCTGCATAAAGCTTGCATAAACATCATGGACCCCGGATATCGGCTTAATATCTATTATAACATCGTCCTTTTTTTCCGTATCGGGCGCACCGGAAATAAAGCTCTTTGAAAGAAATACATCGCCGTCGGCCGAATCAAGCCTAAACTGCAATTTATCTCTGTCGCCGTTGGCATATCCTGTAAAGCACAGCTCCACGGCATTTGAGCCGTGCTTGAAATCAACATCTCTGAATACTATCATATCATCTGTTGATGTAGGTTTGACTCCCTGTCCGTAAGATATTATACCTTCTGACAACTCAGCATCCCTGAACAGATATTTTTCCGCATTACCCTCTGCCGGAGTAATATTTCCCTCAGGAATAAGGGTTGAGCCTGATTTAAAGGTAAAACCGTTCGGATAATCGTCAGATGTCAGTGT
>CASFSH010000087.1 GCA_949297205.1 uncultured Bacillota bacterium
ATAAATATTTTGGGGGCAAAATATTTATTCACGGTGCAAGGTTTTTTGCAAAAATGCACAAAACCCTTGCACCTAAACAATTCTGAAACGCTTGTAAGCCGCCATGCGGCTGCGTTTCATAATTGTTCAGCAGTCATTAAAATAACAAAAGAGGTGACCGGATATGTCATTGGGTAAAAAAATAATCACATTTATAATTATATTTTTGCTGATTGTATTGGGTATTTTTGTTTTAATGAAAAGATACCCGGCAGAAAATAATGAATATCCGGAAAAAACAGTGTCGGAAAATAATGCGGAAAAACAAGATATTATTAATCCGCAGGGAAATAATGTTATAACAAGATTCAATACACCTGATGGGTATAAGCGTACAGATGAAGAAGCGGGCAGTTTTGCGGATTTTGTCAGAAATTATGCTCTATATCCTGACAATAGCAAAGTATATCTGTATGACGGAAATCCTAAGTCCGTACAGGACATACATACAGCAGTATTCAAAATGAATTTGTCAAATCGTGATCTTCAGCAATGTGCGGATTCAGTGATGAGAATGTATGCAGAATATTATTGGAATACTCAGCAATATGATAAAATAGGATTTCATTTTGTCAGTGGATTTCTATGTTCATATGATAAATGGAGAGAGGGATATGTTGTTAAAGTTGATGGCAATAATGTGGAATGGGTGAACAGCGGCAATACGGATACAAGTTGGGAAGGTTTTGAAAAATATTTGGAAACGGTATTTGCTTATGCCGGAACAATATCTATGGAAAAAGAAAGTGAACCTATTGGTATTGACGATATAAGGATTGGTGATATATTTATCAAGGGAGCAAGCCCGGGACATGTGGTTATGATAGCTGATGTTTGTGTAAATGAAGAAAATGGCGATAAAGGTTTCTTGCTTGCACAGGGATATATGCCGGCACAGCAGTTTCATATATTAAAAAATCCGGCTCATGATGATGACCCATGGTATTATGTGTCGGAAATGACATGGCCTTTCAGAACACCGGAGTATACTTTCAGTGAGGGATCTTTACGACGCCCTGTTTATTGAAATATACTGTTGTATTGTTTAGATAAAAAACTCGTTTTTCACTGAAAACGGGTTTTTTTAAAAATGATGAACCATGAAAATAAGCTTTATAAATATAATTTTATCGCTGCATTGACATTCCATAATGGTTGTTGTATAATAATAATTAAAGTCTTGATCGGGGAGGTGGCAGAATGTTTGAACAATTAAATTCCAATGTAGTGCAGGCAGTAAGCCGTATCAAAAGCTTGGGATATTCGGCATACATTGCAGGTGCGACGGTACGAGATCTGGTAATGAATGAAACACCTGCCGCTTATGTTATAATAACTGACGCAGAACCGGCAAGGATTAAAGTGCTATTTAAAAGAACTATAGAAAACCGTGACAGAAAAAAAGCAATAACGGTAATTGAAAATAAAACTGTATTTGATGTTTATTGTTATGAAAACAAAACAAACGGCATTGAAAACTCTGATGACATTTTAAAAAAAGTTCTTACTAACTTTGATTTTACTATGAATGCACTGCTTTATAATAAAGAGGATGGCCTTATTGATTATTTTGATGCATTGTCGGATATTAAAAATAAAACCATAAAACTGATGGAATCATCACAGCTTTTTGCAGCGCAAAAGCCGGTAAGAATGTTAAAAGCCGTAAGATACTGTGCACAGCTTGGTTTCAGTCTTGATGAAAGAACGGAAAACGATATAAAAAGATATGCCGTCTTTATAAAGAGAACTCCAAGTGAAAGAATAAGAGAAGAACTTGATAAAATACTCATGTCTGACAATCCCGGAGTATTTATGGATTTAAACAGACTGGGACTGTTGAAGCATATAATTCCGGAGCTTGATGTTTGTTTTGATGTGCCTCAGAAAAATAAGTACCATATATATAATGTTGGAGAACATATTATATGTGCGGTTATGAACACACCGAATGATCCTGCATTAAGATGGGCTGCACTTTTGCATGATATAGGAAAGCCTCTTTGCAGAAGTGAAGATTCAAGCGGAATAATACACTTTTACGGACATCACAGAGAAAGTGTGCGTCTTGCAGCTGATATACTGAGACAATTTAAAACAGAGCCTGAACTTGCAAAAGAAATACTTATTTTGGTTGAGAACCATGATGTCCGAATAGAAGCTACCCCACAGGGTGTAAAGAAAATGATGATGAGGACAGGTGCAGATACCTTTGCAAAACTCTTATTATTGCAAGAAGCTGATAACAAAGCAAAAAACATGAAATATTTTCCTGACAAGATGAATAAAATCAATGATGTAAGAAGAATATATCAAAAGGTTGTTGCAGAAAGGCATCCGTATCGAATATCCGATCTTGCACTAAACGGACGTGATTTAAACAAACTTGGATTCAGACCGGGACATGAAATTTGGGATACATTGCAGATGTTGTTAAATGAGGTATTATTAGACCCAAGTCTTAATACGAGAGAGTATTTAATTGTAAGAGCAAAGCAATATAAGAGAAAGAGAGTTTAAAGATGAAGTCCTTTAAGCTCTTTTTTTTGTATGCATCCTGTAGATATTAATACAAGACTATATGTAACAACTCCTATAAAAGCTGTTATAAATAACGCAATTGTTGAGGATTTAAAAATAATATACATAGGATTATGCAGCAAATACATAACCAGCCCCATGATACAGGTTGCAGATAATGGTTTTATAAGGGCATCTGCAAAATTTAGTTTGATATGGAGATTACGCTTTATACCAAAAGTGTTTAACAGCATAATTATAAAAAAGGCGGCGGTTGCACCGATGGGAGCACCGGATATATTAATTTGTGCAACGGGAATCAGGAAAAAATTTGCGGCAAGTTTTATTGCCATTCCTATAAGGCTGTAGAAAAACGGTTCCGTTATTTTCCCGCAGGCATGAAGAATAACTGTAAACAGTTGGGTGACGCATACAAAAACCATGCAGGGAGACAGAATTTTTAAAAGTTCTGCCGAAGCTGTATTGTGAAAGAGAAGATCAAGCAGCTGTTCTGAAAAAAGATAAGTCATCAGAGCGGAAGGCAGAGCAATTATTAGAGTTAGTTTAAGAGAGAGGGAAGCGGTTTTTTCTGCAAGAGTATAGTCTTTTTTTGCAAGAGCTCCGGAAATTAACGGAAGAACACTTACACCCAGTGCTCCTATGATACCTGTGGGAAGATGAAAAATTGTTAAAGCATAGCCGGAATATGCACCATACAGCCATCTTGCACCATCAATGGACAATTTGAGTGTTTCGGACAGATTGTCAAAATGAGAGGTATATGGTGAATAATTCAATAAAAATTTTTCCGCACTTTCGGAAGAAAAATTAATTTTAAGCAGACTGTTTCTTATAACGGAAACATCGAGTAAATCCAACGAACCCGATATACAGGAGCATATAAGCATAGGAACCGCAATTGCAGAAAGGGTAAAGCATATATCTCTTTTTCTTTTTTTCTCGCCTTTATACGGAAGGCTTTTGTTTGAGGGAATAAACATCAGGAAAAGAATGAGGGTTGCTACGATTTCACCTATGGTTATACCGGTTATTGCCCCGGCAGAAGTAATTTCAATTGCCGCATTTCTTAAAAAGTATGCTCCCATAAATCCTACGACAAGTTTTATAACTGCCTCTATAACTTGAGATAAGGCAGTAGGAATCATATTCACACAGCCTTGATAGAAACTTTTGTATACCGTTCCCAAAGCAACGAAAAATACCGATGGAGATATTAATTTTATTGCAAGTTCAGCTTTGGGATCTTTCATTGAATATGCAAAAAAACCTGCCATGAAATACAGAATAAGACTGCCTGCCATGCCAAGAACAGTAAGAATGACGGTTGACACTTTGATACCGCGTTTTACAGTGCTGTAATTTCCGAGAGCGTATTCTTCAGCGGTAAAACGTGAAAGAGCAAGAGGTATTCCTGATATAATAAAAGAAAGAACCATAGAATAAACACCTAATGCCGTGTTAAAAATTGCCATACCCTCTTCACGTAAAATATATGTAAGTGGAATTTTAAATACGGCACCGAGTATTTTAGAAACTGCATTTGCACCTATAAGAATTGCTGTCCCTTTTAAAAATGTATTTTGTTTCATAGAAATTCTCCGTTCCAAAGCTAAATCCGGCAATATTTTTTTGGATAATACACATTCGGATTTGAGTTTTTACTTAAATGTTTAATAATATATAATCAAAGCACAGATTTAAAATATAATTTTTTATTGATATATTATTTTATTTGTGATATAATTTTTTTATTACAAAAGATAAAAAAATTATATAAAATATGACGATGCTGTTTTTACGGCAGAACGGAGGATAACGTGAAAAATAAGCGGCGCATCTTACCCTTTATCGGAGCTTGAAGTATCAACATACGTCGGCGCTCCTCAAAAGGGCAATCTGCTTGCTTCTTTTCCACGTAATGATTTGTGCCGCCGCATGGCGGCGGAATGGAGGATTAAAATGA